>NZ_CAXVWM010000184.1:0-3095 GCF_964263775.1 Agreia sp.
CGATCGACGTGACCAAGGCGAGGCCGCCCGAGTCGTCGGCCGAGGCATCCAGCCCCACGCTCGCCCGCCGGGCGACGGCGACCTGCCCGTCTTTCTTCACCGCCACCAGCGCGATGCCGAGCCGGGCCGCCTCGTCGAGCAGGTGCCAGAGCAATGGGCTGGCGAACTCGTCGAGGTAGATCCAATCGAGGTCTTGCCCCGTGTAGGTGGCCCGGCTCGCCCGCTGCACAGCGGCGAACTCGGCGAACCAGCGGTGCTGCGCGGCGTCGAGGTTCAGACGGTTTGCCTGGTGCATGAAGGTGCCCCAGGTGAGGTTGTTGCGCACCCACGCGCCGGTCGATGCGCTGCGCACCACGGGCCGCACGCCGAGCCGGCGGGTCGCGGCTACTGCGGCGGACGACCGCGGCGACGCCGACGTGCTGGTCGGGCCTCGCCACCGGTCGTGGGTGTGGGTCGCCCGCTCGCGCAGCTCGAACTGCAGCGCCATCGGCGCAGACGTGGCGGTGTCGGCCTCGGCCTCTGGCCGCGTCGCGGCGCCGAGCACGCTCTTCCAGTCGGCGGCGACGGATGCCTCGGGCTGGGCCCGCGACGACACGAGCGGCTTCGTGGCGCGCGCGTTGGTGTCGACGAGCGCGGCGGCCACGTGTTTGCAGTCGATGCCGACGGGGCAGTCGCACATGCTGAAGATCGGACGGAAACCGCGACCCGTCGTGCCGAGGGTCACCGAGCAGGCGTAGGGATGGGGCGCGCCGCCCTGCACGAGGGCGGTGATCACCCGGGTCGCCGCGTTCCACGAGACGTCGAGGACGGCGCCCTGGCGAAAGTAGGCCTGCCCGCGCTCGAACGCGTTGCGGCCGACGAGCCGGGTGATCTCCGTCGCGTCGACGAGCGGAAAGATCGACTCGGGCATGCATCCATGCTCCCACGCACCCGCCGACATCCGACTCGTCGCTCGACACCACTCGATCGCGACTCGGTTTTCGAGTGGCGGCGTTGTGCCCTTCCGACGCTTCCGGATGGGCGTAACGACACCACTCAACTCCGGGCGGAAGATTCGGTGGCGCGCACGCGACGTTAACGATAAAGTTGAGTCAGCAAGACTCAAGTTTGAGGGCGTCTCGTCGAACTTGCCCCACGAGAACAAGAAGGACAGGCATATGCAGGCAGGGCAGTCCCCCGCTCAGGAAGACGCGAAGAGCGCACTCGAGCTGTATGGCGTCGACCTCACCGAGATCGATCGCTCTGGAAAGCTCGACCATGTGTTCGGGCTAGACGCCGAGATCCGTCGGGTCAGCCAGGTGTTGACCCGACGCACCAAGAACCACCCCGTGCTCATCGGCGAACCCGGCGTGGGCAAGACCGCCGTCGTCGAGGGCCTGGCCCAGCGCATCGTCGCGGGCGACGTCGCGGACTCGCTGAAAGGCAAGCAGCTCATCTCGCTCGACCTCGCCGCCCTCGTCGCGGGCGCGAAGTACCGCGGAGAGTTCGAGGAGCGACTCAAGGCCGTACTGAAGGAGATCACCGACGCCGACGGGCAGATCATCACGTTCATCGACGAGCTGCACACCCTGATGGGTGCGGGCGCCGGAGAGGGCAGCGTGGCGGCATCCAACATGCTGAAGCCCATGCTCGCCCGGGGCGAGCTGCGCATGATCGGCGCGACCACGCTCGACGAGTATCGCGAGTACATCGAGAAAGACAAGGCGATGGAGCGCCGCTTCCAGCAGGTGCTGGTCGGTGAGCCGAGCGTCGAAGACACGATCGCGATCCTGCGCGGGCTCAAGGAGCGCTACGAGGCGCACCACAAGGTCTCGATCGCCGACTCGGCGCTCGTCGCCGCCGCGGCGCTCTCGAACCGGTACATCCCGGGTCGCCAGCTGCCCGACAAGGCCATCGACCTGATCGACGAGGCGGCATCCCGCTTGCGCATGGAAATCGACTCGGCACCCGTCGAGATCGACGAGCTGCGTCGCAGCGTCGACCGCCTCAAGCTCGAAGAGCTCGCGCTCAGAAAAGAGAAAGACGACGCGTCGAGAGAACGCCTAGTCAAGCTGCGCGACGACCTCGACACCCGCGGCGCTGCCCTCGAAGAACTGCAGCAGCGCTGGGAGAAGGAGCGCGCGAACCTGAACCTCGTCGGCGCGCTCAAAGAGAAGCTCGACGCCGCGCGCATGAAGGCCGAGCGCGCCCAACGCGAGGGCAAGCTCGAGCAGGCCTCCAAACTGCTCTATGCCGAGATCCCCGTGCTCGAGCGCCAGCTCGCCGAAGCCGAGGCCGCTCCTCAGGACGGCCCGCTGATGGTCAACGACCAGGTGACCAGCGACGACATCGCGAGTGTGATCGCGGCCTGGACGGGCATCCCAGTCGACCGGCTCACTCAGGGCCAGACCGAGCGGCTGCTCGGCCTCGAGGGTGAACTCGGCAAGCGGCTCATCGGCCAGAAGCGCGCCGTCGTCGCGGTGTCGGAGTCCATCCGGCGCTCGCGGGCCGGCATCGCCGACCCCGACCGGCCCACGGGTTCGTTGATGTTCCTCGGCCCTACCGGCGTCGGAAAGACCGAGCTCGCCAAGGCCCTCGCCGACTTCCTGTTCGACGACGAGAAGGCGCTGATTCGCATCGACATGTCGGAGTACGGCGAGAAGCACTCCGTCGCGCGCCTCCTCGGAGCCCCTCCCGGATACATCGGCTACGAGCAGGGCGGCCAGCTCACCGAGGCCGTGCGCCGTCGTCCGTATTCGGTCGTGCTGCTCGACGAGGTCGAGAAGGCGCACCCCGAGGTCTTCGACGTGCTGCTGCAGGTTCTGGATGACGGCCGCCTCACCGACGGGCAGGGTCGCACGGTCGACTTCCGCAACACCATCCTGATCCTCACCTCGAACCTGGGGTCGCAGTACCTTGTCGACGGGTCGCTGACCGCCGAGCAGAAGGAGGACGCCGTGCAGGCGCTCGTGCGCCAGGCGTTCAAGCCCGAGTTCGTGAACCGGCTCGACGACATCGTGGTGTTCACCGCGCTCACGCACGACGACCTCGCCCAGATCGTGTCGCTCTACGTCGACAGGCTCGCCCGTCGGGTCTCCGAGCGCGGGCTGTCGCTG
>NZ_CAXVWM010000185.1:0-12255 GCF_964263775.1 Agreia sp.
TCGCGATCGGGGTTCGTGCCGATGTCACGTCGGCGATCGACATCCAGGCCGCGGTGGACGCTGCGCTGCTCGCTTTCGGAGGGCTCGACCTCGTGGTGAACAACGCCGGGCTGTCGCTGTCGAAACCGTTGCTGGAGACGACGGATGCGGACTGGGACCTGCAGCACAACGTCATGGCGAAGGGCTCGTTCATGGTCTCGAAGGCGGCCGCGAAGGTGCTCATCGAGCAGAAGATGGGCGGCGACATCATCTACATCTCGAGCAAGAACTCGGTCTTCGCCGGCCCGAACAACATCGCGTACTCCGCGACGAAGGCCGATCAGGCGCATCAGGTGCGACTGCTGGCCGTTGAGCTCGGCGAGCACGGCGTGAAGGTGAACGGCATCAACCCGGATGGCGTCGTGCGCGGTTCGGGCATCTTCTCGGGCGGATGGGGAGCCAAGCGCGCCGCCGTCTACGGTGTGCCCGAAGAGGAGCTGGGCGCATACTACGCCAAGCGCACCATCCTCGGCCGCGAGGTGCTTCCCGAGAACGTGGCCAACGCCGTCGCGGTGCTCACGGGAGAAGACCTCACGCACACCACCGGGCTGCACATCCCCGTCGACGCGGGCGTCGCGGCGGCCTTTCTGCGATGACCGCCGCAGTCGCCGCCGTCGACCTCGGAGCCACGAGCGGCCGGGTCATGCTGGGCTACGTCTCGCACAACGAGCTCAGCCTGCGTCCGGTCGCACGCTTTCCGAACATCCCGGTCTCGACGATCGACGGACTGCACTGGAACATCCTCGAGCTCTACCGCAACGTGCTCGCCGGCCTCGGCGCAGCAGTGCGCGAGGAGCCGTCGCTCGAGAGCATCGCAGTCGACTCCTGGGCCGTCGACTACGCGCTGATGCGGGGCGACCGCATGCTCGGCAACCCGTACCACTACCGCGACGCGCGCACCGCGGCCGGCGTCGAGGCGACGAACGAGATCGTCTCACCCGCCGAGCTCTACTCGTCGAACGGTCTGCAGTTCTTGCCGTTCAACACGCTCTACCAGTTCGCAGCGGATGCCCGTGTCGGCTCGCTCGATCAGGCCGAGATCGCGCTGCTCATCCCCGACCTGATCAACTTCTGGCTCACGGGCGTGGCCCGCGCCGAGAAGACGAACGCATCGACGACCGGGCTCCTCAACGTGCACACCCGAGAGTGGGACGACGAGCTCATCACTCGACTCGGACTGCCCCGCGGCCTCTTTCCCGAGCTGGTCGAAGCGGGCACGCCGATCGGCACCCTGCTGCCGGGCGTCGCATCCGAGATCGGCATCTCGAACCGCGCGGCCAAGTCGCTGCAGGTGACGGCCGTCGGGTCGCACGACACGGCATCCGCTGTGGTGGCCGTGCCCGCGACGGGCGACGAATTCGCCTACATCTCTTCGGGAACGTGGTCACTGGTCGGCGTCGAACTGCCGAGCGCCGTGGTCAGCGAGGCGGGCCGACTGGCCAACTTCACGAACGAGGGCGGCGTCGACGGGCGCGTTCGCTACCTGAACAACGTGATGGGCCTGTGGCTGCTGAGCGAGTCGGTGCGCACGTGGGAGAAGTCGGGCGGCACCAAGATCGACCTGCCGACGCTGATCGCCGAGGCCGCCCAGGTCACGACGCCGGTCGCCGTCTTCGACGCCGACGATCCTCGTTTTCTGGCGCCGGGCGACCTGCCGAGTCGCATCGTCGACTGGTGCGTCGAGAACGATCTGGATGCGCCGCGCACGATGAGCGAATTCGTGCGGTCGATCATCGAGAGCCTCGCGCACGCCTACGCGACGAAGATCGAGCAGCTCGCCGAGCTGTCGGGACGCATGATCACGACGATCCACATCGTCGGCGGCGGATCGCTCAACGCCCTGCTCTGCCAGCTCACAGCCGACCGCACGGGGCGCACGGTACTGGCCGGCCCCGTCGAGGCGACCGCCATCGGAAACGTGCTCATCCAGGCCCGGGCGCAAGGCCTCGTGACCGGATCGCTCGAGAGCCTGCGCGCGCTGGTGGCCCGGGCATTTGCGCCGGTGAAGTACGAACCGCGAGTGCGCTACGCAGATCGGCCGGCTTAGGCCGCCGGCACCCCGAACCGACTGCGCCCGGTGGCGCATCTGAGAATCTCCGTGGCTGAAGATTCTGTGATGCTGCCGCCGGGCGCAGTCATTCGTGCGCCGGGTGACACTGAATAATTTTTCGCTGCCGGATTCTCTCGACCACCGGGCCATCCACTCGTCGCGCGCGACGCCCCAGACTCCAGTCAGCCGGCGAGGCTGGTGGCCGCGATGATGACGAGGTCTTCAGTGTTCTCGAATCCTGCGGTCGCCTGGGTCAGCTCGCTGAAGCCGACTCCGACGACGGTGAGACCATCGATGGAGCCTGTGAAGGTGCCCTCGATTTGCGTCACCTGGGCGCCTGCGGCCGTCGCGTTGGCGGCAGCGGCAGTCACGGTCGCAGCCCCGCCCGACAGAACCGCATAGTTACCCGTTGCACCCGCGTTGCTGAAGCTGATCACGCAGACCGTGGGGAGGTCGGCGATCACCGCGGCGGGCGAGAAGTCGGTGCTTGCTGTGGCGATAGTCGCTGCGGGGATGGGCACGCCGCTGACCGAGTTGATCGTCGCGACCTGCTCCTCGGTGCACTTTTTCGCATCATCCGAGGCCTGCTCACTGGGTTCTGCTTCGGATGACGCGCTCACGGTCGGTTTAGACGAGCTGGTGCCTGCCTCCGACTCGGAGTCCGACGCTCCGGCGCTGCAGGCCGCGAGTCCGACTAGTCCGATCGTGGCGAAAGCCGCGGCGGCGAGGGTTCGAAAGCTGCGTCGTGAGAGAACGGTACTCATTGATGTGCTCCTTGTGGATTATGCGATGACTTGCTCATCACAAGGCTGACAGTCGTATTGGGTGCACGCGATGGGGAGAACTCCCCATTGCGGGCCGCAAAGGGCGCAGAACGACGACGGCACAATTGCATCGTTCACTCGCTCGACTTCTGGATCGCCGAGATCTTCACGCCTTCGAACGCGAACATGAGTCCCGGTACAGAGCAGGCTTATCAACAAACATTTTTTCGACGAGTACGGCGGTGCGCATGGGCAAGCCATCCGACGACGCCGATCTGCACACCGACGACCCGGCGGCAACGCTCGCCCTCTGGTCGTCGCTGGCCAGGCGGCGCTCCTATAAAAGATGACCTCGACGTTGGACCGGTCGCCCGAGTGTCGGGCGTGGCTGGACAGGCCGCGAGTCCGCGCATAGACTGTGGTCTGACCACATGGTCTGACCACAGGCATCCGGCTATCGAGGAGGACGCGACGTGACTGTCATCGACACGCGCGCCGTCGACTCGCGTCGCGCGTGGCAGATCGTGCTGCAGCACATCGAGGCCGACCTGCTTGCGGGACGTCTCGCTCCCGGCGACCACCTGCCGGCCGAGCGGGTGCTCGCCACCGAACTCGGCGTTGGACGCTCCTCGGTTCGCGAGGCGCTGCGCGTGCTCGAAGTGCTCGGGCTCATCCGCACGCAGACGGGATCGGGCCCGCAGTCGGGCGCCATCATCGTGGCCCGCCCATCCGGCGGCATGTCGTCGCTGATGCGACTGCAGGTCGCAGCTCAAGGCTTCGACGTGCGGGATGTGGTGAAGACCCGGCTCGTGCTCGAGGCGGCCGTCGTGACCGAGCTGGCCGAAGCATCCGGCGCCAACACCGGCGCCGCTCGCACGGGCACCGTCGTTACTGGCACCGTCGGCACTGGCACCGGCGCCACCCGCGCCGTCGATCTCGGCGCGGCCGTCGAGTTGCTCGACGCGATGGATGCCGATGGCCGGGTCTCCGAGGCCGAGTTCCTCGCGCTCGACGCGGCCTTCCACCTCGCGCTGGCCGAACTCTCGGGCAATGCCGTGATCGCCTCGATGATGGCCGGCCTGCGCAACTCGATCGAGAGCTACGTTCTCGCCGGCGTACCGAACCTGCCGTCGTGGCCCGAGACATCCGCTCGCCTGCGGCACGAACACCGCGGCATCGTCGAGGCTATCGAGGTCGGCGACGCCGAGCTCGCCCGCACCCGCGTTCGCGCCCACATCACCGGGTACTACACCGAGACCAACTTCATCTCTTCCCCCGCCGACCCCATCGCATAGAGGACACCCCATGGTTGAACGTCGTTTTCCGAATCCCAAGGAACTGCTGCCCCTCATGCAGTTCAAGAAGCCCGAGCTCGACGGCAAGAAGCGTCGGCTGCAGGGCGCGCTGACCATCGACGACCTGCGCACCATCGCCAAACGCCGCACGCCGAAGGCCGCGTTCGACTACACCGACGGATCGGCCGAGGGCGAGCTGTCGCTCAGGCGCGCACGCCAGGCGTTCCAGGACATCGAGTTCCACCCCTCGATCCTGCGCGACGTGTCGAAGCTCGATACGACCACGACAATTCTCGGCGGCACCTCGACCATGCCGTTCGGCATCGCCCCAACCGGGTTCACCCGTCTGATGCAGACCGAGGGTGAGATCGCGGGAGCTGGCGCGGCCGCCGCGGCGGGCATCCCGTTCACCCTGTCGACGCTCGGAACCTCGTCGATCGAAGCCGTCAGAGCGGCGAACCCGGCGGGTCGCAACTGGTTTCAGCTCTACGTGATGCGCGAGCGCGAGATCTCGTACGGCCTCGTCGAGAGGGCGGCGGCCGCAGGCTTCGACACGCTGATGTTCACCGTCGACACTCCGGTGGCGGGTGCACGCCTGCGAGACAAGCGCAACGGCTTCTCGATTCCGCCGCAGCTGACCGCAGGCACCATCCTCAACGCGATCCCGCGGCCGTGGTGGTGGTACGACTTCCTCACGACTCCGCCGCTGGAGTTCGCCTCGCTCTCGTCGACCGGCGGAACCGTGGGCGAGCTGCTCGACTCGGCGATGGACCCGTCTATCGACTTCGAAGACCTCGCGTTCATTCGCAGCATGTGGCCCGGAAAGATCGTGATCAAGGGCGTGCAGAACCTCGAGGACTCGAAGCGCCTCGCCGACCTCGGCGTCGACGGAATCCTGCTCTCGAACCACGGAGGCCGCCAGCTCGACCGCGCTCCGATTCCCTTCCACCTGCTGCCCGACGTGGCCCGCGAGGTCGGAGGCGACGTCGAGGTGATGGTCGACACGGGCATCATGGACGGCGCCGACATCGTGGCGTCGCTGGCCCTCGGCGCCAAGTTCACGCTCATCGGCCGCGCCTACCTATACGGGCTCATGGCCGGAGGACGCGCGGGCGTCGACCGCACGATCGCTATTCTCTCGGAGCAGATCGTGCGCACGATGAAGCTGCTCGAGGTCGCCTCGATCGAGGAGTTGACGCCGGCGCACGTCACGCAGCTGCAGCGCCTCGCTCCGCGCGCGGTCTCCGCGCAGACCGCCGCGGTGGCCGAAAAAGCCGGCGCGCGTTCGGCACGGGCGCGCAAGCCCGCCGCATCCACGCCTGCTATTGCCCAGACCGCCGCGGAGAAGGTCGAGGCGACGCCCGCCGACGCGTAGTTGCTGTTTCTTATTCAGGAGGAGGGGCGAGCCATGTGGATAGTGTCGGCGGTGACGCGCTCCTCCTGAACGAGTAGCTACGACGAAGGTGAATCGTGAAAAGTGGCTCTTTCTGGGCGGCGCCATCGTCGGCGAGGTGACCGATCCGCTCTACCCTGCGACCGCACGGGTATTCACTGGTCGACCTCAGCGGCCGAGCCAGCCTCCGTCTACCGGCAGGAGGATGCCGTTCACGTAGTCCGACGCCGAAGAAGCCAAAAAAACTGCCGCCCCCGCCAGGTCATCCGGCTGCCCGAGGCGGCCCGCCGGAATGCGATCGAGGATCTGCTTCGACCGCACCGGGTCTGCCTTTAGCCCCTCGGTCACGCGGGTGTCGATGTAACCGGGCGCGATAGCGTTCACGTTCACGCCGCTGCCGGCCCACTCGTTCGACAGTGCGCGCGTCAGCCCGGCCAGCCCCGACTTCGCCGCTGCGTAGCTCGCCACGTTCAGCCCACCCTGGAAGCTCAGCATCGACGCCGTGAAGATGATCTTGCCCGAGCCACGTGCGAGCATTCCGCGCCCCACGGCCTGCGCAAGCACGAACTGGCTCGACAGGTTGACCTCGAGAACGTGGTCCCAGTCATCTGGCGTGTGCTCGACGGCCGGAACCCGCCGGAACGTCCCGGCATTGCCGACCAGGATGTCGACGGGCAGCTCGGCGAGCCGGCCCGCCAGCGCGCGGGTCGCGGCGCGGTCGGCGAGATCGCACCGGATGGCGGTGAACGCGCGCCGCCGCTTCTCGACGGTCCGTTGCAGCTCGCTGCCCGAGGCCTCCATGCCGAGGCTCACGCCGACAATGTCGGCTCCGGCGCCCGCGAGCGCCGTGGCGATGCCGAGGCCGATGCCGCGGCGGGCACCGGTGACGACGGCGAGTTTTCCGGTCAGATCGAACATGTCGCGAGCATAGCTTCACACCACTCCGAGGTAGCGGGATTGCACCCCGGGGTCGCCCGCGATCTCCGACGCGGGCAGATCTGCGGCGATGCGCCCGTTGACCATCACGAGAATGCGGTCGCACAGCTCGGTCGCGAAGCGCAGGTTCTGTTCGACCAGCAGAACCGCCTGCCCCTCCGACACGACCCGCCGGAACACCCCGGCGAGGTGGTCGACGACTGCGGGCGCGAGGCCCTCGCTGGGTTCGTCCATCACGAGCAAACGGGGGTTCGTGAGCAGCGCGCGGCCGATTGCGAGCATCTGCTGTTCGCCACCCGAGAGCGCGCCACCGCCGTTCTTCTTGCGTTCGGCGAGGCGGGGGAACAGCTCGTAGATCGCGTCGGGGTTCCAGCGCGCACCCTTCTTGGCCCCGACCATCGTGAGGTGCTCGTGCACCGTCAGCGAGGGAAAGATGCGGCGCCCCTGCGGCACGTAGCCGATTCCCGCCCGGGTGACCTGGAAGGGAGCCTTGTTCGCGACATCCCGCCCCTCGAATTCGATCGAGCCCGACTGGGCCGGCAGCATGCCGGCGATGGCGTTGACCAGCGTGGTCTTGCCCATGCCGTTGCGGCCGACCATGCCGAGGGGCTCGACGCCCATCTCGAACGAGACGTCCTGCAGCACGTGCACGCGCCCGTACGAGACGTTGAGGCCGGAGACGCGAAAGAGGGGGTCAGGCGACGTCGTCAAGGGAGCCTCCGAGATAGATTTCGCGCACGCGCTCAGACGACCGGATGTCTGCGGGTGAGCCCTCGAGGATCTTCTCGCCGTCGTGCATCACCACGACCCGGTTGGCCACCGCGAGCGCGATGTCCATGTCGTGCTCGATGAGCAGGAGGGTGATCTCCTCGGGCAACTCGCGCAGCAGGCGCACGAGGTGGCTGCGCTCAGCGGGCGAGAACCCGGCCGCGGGTTCGTCAAGCATCAGCAGTTTGGGCTGCAGGGCGAGCGCCATGGCCAGTTCGAGCTGGCGCTGCTCGCCATGCGACAGGTCGGCGACGATCGCCGAGCCCTTGTCTCCGAGGCCGACCCGATCGAGCAGGCGCTCGACCCGCGACCAGCGGTTGACCGTGTTCACGTGCTTCGAGCTCGGCCACGAGACCCTCAGGGAGGCACCGCGGAACTCCGAGCCGCCGAGGGCCACGAACACGTTCTCGGCAGCCGTCAGCTGCTCGAACAACCGAGAGGTCTGGAAGGTGCGGGCGAGTCCGCGCTTCGCCCTCTTCGCCGTGGAGAGCTTCGTCACGTCGTGACCGAACAGCTCGATGCGACCCGATGTGACGGGGAAGACCCCGGCGATGAGGTTGAAGAGCGTGGACTTGCCCGCCCCGTTGGTTCCGATCACGCTGATGCGCTCGCCGTCGGCGATCTCGAGGTCGACGTTGCGCATGGCCTTGAGCCCGCCGAAGTGCTTGGACACATCGGCGACGCGGAGAGCGACATCAGTCATGATCGGTTCCTCTCAGTGTTCCGGTGGGCGAACCCGACGCTTACGGGCAGCCGTCGAAGCGGTCGTAGACCGTGGTGCCCTGCTTAACCCCGGTGGCCTCGCTGACGTCGGTCAGGGTGAGCGCTCCGTCGGCACCTGCGGCGACCTCCACGAGGAAGTTGTCGACGATGGCCTGGCGGTTCTCGTCCATCGAGATGGCACCGGTGGGGGAATCCCACGACGTGGCCTCGAGTGCCTTGCGCAGGTCGGCCTGTCCGTCGCCGAGGTCACCCTTGACGTCTTCGATGCCGAGCAGCAGCGACTCGAACGAGTTGTAGTACAGGATCGAGAAGATCGATGGGCTCGGGAACGCATCGGGCTGCGTCACGTAGGCGTCGACGAACGTCTTCCAGTCGGGGTTGTCGTAGTCGGCTCCGGGAACCGGGCCACCGGTGATGGTGCCGATCGCGGCCTGGCCGATGTTCGCATCCCCCGACAGCGCCGTCGTGTCGACGGCGATCGAGCCGCCGACCAGCGGCTTGTTGACGCCGGCCGTGACGGCCTGCGAGAGGAAGCTGGCGGCATCCGCACCACCGAGGCCTACGTACACCGCGTCGGTGTCTGCCGGGATCTGAGAGAGGATAGTGGCGTAGTCGGTCGTGCCCACGGGAACCCAGGAGTTTCCGTTGACCTCGCCGCCGGCCGCGCAGAACTCGGAGAAGAATCCGCCGGCGTTGTCGTAGGGGAACGAGTAGTCCTCGGCGATCGAGTAGATCTTCTTGTAGCCCTTGTCGTTGTAGGCGTAGTCGCCGAGGCCGCCCATCCACATGGCCGAATCGCCGTGGAACCGGAAGAAGTTCTCGGCCCCCTCGAGCGTCATGCTCACGGGGCTGGCCGATCCGTTCACGAAGGTGATGTCGGGCGTCGTGAGCGCGTACTGCACGATGGCCTCTCCCTCGTCACCCGAGACCGGTCCGAACACGATGTCGACGCCGTCGTTCTCGACGAGCTTCTTGGCTTTGGTCTGGGCCGATCCGGATGTTCCGTCGGTTCCCTCGTAGATGAACTCGACCTGCTTGCCGCCGACTTCACCGCCATCGACCGTGCCGCCGCGGGCCTCCATGGCCACGCCGACCGCGGCCTTGGCCTCGCCCATGCCGAAGGCGAGGTTGCCCTCCGAGGTGGCGAGCACGCCGATCTTGATGGTGTCCGAGCCGCCGTCGCCGGAGTCTCCTCCGGAGTCGCTGCCCGAACCGGCCGGTGCGCATCCTGCCAGGAGGAGCACGAGGCCCGCCCCGACCGAGGCCGCAACGAAGGCGGACCTCTTGATATTCAGCGTCATTGCTGTTTCCTTTCGTTGGATGTATCTGTGATTCCAGGGGGTGTCAGCACGTCGGGGTCTGCCGGCGCCTGGGGTGCGCGCCTGCGTTTCGAGAGTGCCCTGACGACCTGCTGGCCGACACCGGCGAGGCCGGTGGGGGCGAAGAGCAGGACGACGATGAAGACCAGTCCGGTGAGCGTCATGTAGCGCTCGGTCACGTTCTGGGCGAAGTTGTCGAGAAGGGTGAGCACGATGCCGCCGACGAAGACGCCACCGAGCGACCCCACCCCGCCGATCACGGCGACGACGAGGATGTCGAGGGTCGACGAGAGGCTCACCACGTCGGGGTCGACCTGGGCCCGGTCGAACACCATGATCACGCCGCCGATCGAGGCGATGAACGCCGTGAACGTCATGGCGGCGATGCGGTAGCGGTTCACGTTGTAGCCGAGCGCGCTCATGCGCTCGGGCGAATCCCGGATGCCCTGCAGCGCCAACCCGAAACTGGTCGCGGCCACGTAGCGGCAGAGCAGGTAGCAGAACACCGCGGCAGCCAGCGCCCCGTAATAGAAGATGTGCAGCTGCGTGAAGTCGACGACCCCCAGGTCGGGGCGCGGGATCGGGGCGAGCCCGCGCCGCGCGTTCGTGACCTCGATCGACTGCGACGCGAACGAGTAGACGACCTGCCCGATCGCGAGGGTGATCATCAGAAAGTAGATGGCCTTGGTGCGGGCTGCGATCAAGGCCACGAGGAACCCGGCGATCGTGCCGGCGAGGATGCCCACGGGCACGGCGACGAACACCGATTGATCGAGGGTCACGACCACGTAGCCCACGCCGTAAGCCGCGATGCCGGCGAGTGTCATCTGCGCCAGTGAGAGCAGCCCCACATAGCGGTTCAGGAACACCAGGCTCATGGCGATCGTGCCGAGCCAGAGCGACTTGATGCCGATATTCGGAATCCAGAAGCGCGGTCTGTCGACCACGTAGGGGAAGGCGAGGGCAGCTCCCAGGATGACGACCCAGAGGATCCAGCGGTAGCGCTGCCAGACCGTCTTCTGCCTCGCGCCCACGGGCAGTGGCTCGACGAGACCGCTGTCGGTGGGTTTGGCCAGGATGCTCATGCCGCCGCCGTCCTTCGGCCCAGGATGCCCTGGGGTCGGAACGCGAGCACGACGACCATCAGGGCGAAGGTGAGAACCAGGGAGTAGGTGGGAGCGAAGACCAGCGAGAACTGCGAGATCAGGCCCACGAGCGCGGCTCCGATCGCGGCCCCGGGGATACTTCCCATGCCTCCCACGATCACGACCACCAGCGAGAAGAGAAGGTAGGTGCCGTCCTGTCCGGGCAGCAGTGGAAACAGGGTGCCGCCGACCACACCAGCGAAGCCCGCGAGCGCTGAGCCCAACACGAAGATTAGGGCGAAGACGACGCGCACATTGATTCCGGTGGCGCTGGTCATCTGGCTGTCGTCGACGCCAGCGCGCACGATCGAGCCGAAGCGGGTGCGATTGACGAAGAGCCAGAGCCCCACACCCACGGCGATCGACAGCCCCAGGATCAGCAGCCGGATGAGCGGGTACTGCCCCATGCCCGGAAGCTCGAGGCCGATCTGCAGCTCGGCGGGCAGTGGCACCTGCGTGGCCGTGCCGCCGAATGTGGCGAGCATCAGGTCGGTGCCGATGAGGCTCACGCCGAGGGTGATGAGCGCCACGCGCATGTCGTCGTCCTGGAAACGGCGGATCAACACCTGGTGGATGAGGAGTCCCAGGATTCCCACGGCGACCGCTCCGCCAAGCGCGCCGAGGAACCAGTTGCCTGTCTCGCGGGCCACGACGTAGCCGAGGTAGCCGCCCAGCAGGTAGCTCGTTCCGTGGGCCATGGTGATGACGCGCATGAGCCCGAAGATCAGGGTGAGTCCCGAAGCCACGAGAAAATAGACCGCTCCGAGAGTGAGCCCATTGAGCGCGATCAGCAGAAACTGATCCATGTCACCTCTCTCTCACAACACTGTGATCGATCCAACATTCGATTGTGGACACCAATTTGTATCCACGGGTGTATACAACTTCTTGTACAGTAATTGCACTGATCGCCGCTGTCAACGGAGGACAATAGTTGCCTATGACACCAATTGCGACGAGGCGACTTCAGACGACGAAGCACGCGATCATCGACGTCGACTACTGCCGAGTTCCCGCCATCGCACCCGGGACGACATTCATCGACGACGGCCGCATCAGCCCCGACCGGCATGTGCGCATCAGCTATCTGCAGAGCCGGCTCAGCGACCCTCCTCTTACAGGAGCCGACGGCTCCGATCACCCTTCGACAAGGAGAAACACATGTCACGTCCCGTAACCCTGTTCACCGGCCAGTGGGCCGACCTGCCGTTCGAGGAGGTGGCCCGGCTCGCCGGAGAGTGGGGCTACGACGGCCTCGAGATCGCCTGCTGGGGAGACCACCTCGACCCCTGGCGGGCCGCCGAAGACGACGCCTACGTGCAGTCGCGCCTTGACATCCTCGAGAAGAACAACCTCTCAGTCTTCGCCATCTCGAACCACCTCAAGGGGCAGGCTGTCTGCGACAACCCCATCGACTTTCGACACAAAGACATGGTTTCGGCGAAGGTCTGGGGCGATGGAGACGGCGAGGGCGTGCGCCAGCGCGCCGCCGAAGAGCTGAAGAAGACGGCCATCGCAGCGCGCAAGCTCGGCGTCGACACGGTCGTGGGATTCACCGGATCGAGCATCTGGCAGTACGTGGCGATGTTCCCGCCCGTGAGCCAAGATGTGATCGAGGCGGGCTACCAGGACTTCGCCCACCGCTGGAACCCCATTCTCGATGTGTTCGAGGGCGAGGGAGTGCGCTTCGCCCACGAGGTGCACCCCTCGGAGATCGCGTACGACTACTGGTCGACCGTGCGCACCCTCGAGGCCATCGACCACCGAAAATCGTTCGGGCTCAACTGGGATCCGAGTCACATGGTTTGGCAGGGAATCAACCC
>NZ_CAXVWM010000186.1:0-12538 GCF_964263775.1 Agreia sp.
GAAGGTCTGGGGCGACGGCGACGGCGAGGGCGTGCGCCAGCGCGCTGCCGAAGAGCTGAAGAAGACGGCCATCGCGGCGCGCAAACTCGGCGTCGACACGGTCGTGGGATTCACCGGATCGAGCATCTGGCAGTACGTGGCGATGTTCCCACCCGTGGGCCAAGACGTCATCGACGCGGGCTACCAGGACTTCGCCGACCGCTGGAACCCCATTCTCGACGTGTTCGACTCCGAGGGCGTGCGCTTCGCTCACGAGGTGCACCCGTCGGAGATCGCCTACGACTACTGGTCGACCGTGCGCGCGCTCGAGGCCATCGACCACCGAAAGTCGTTCGGGCTCAACTGGGATCCGAGCCACATGGTCTGGCAGGGAATCAACCCGGTCGAGTTCATCGTCGAATTCGCCGAGCTGATCTACCACGTCGACTGCAAGGACACTCGCATGCGCAACGCCAACTCGGGGCGCGCGGGCATCCTGGGCTCGCACCTGCCGTGGGCCGACCCGCGCCGCGGTTGGGACTTCGTGTCGACCGGGCACGGCGACGTTCCCTGGGAGGATGCGTTCCGTGCTTTGGAGCACATCGGCTACACCGGCCCCATCTCGGTGGAGTGGGAGGACGCAGGCATGGATCGCCTGCGCGGGGCCCCCGAAGCCCTCGCCTTCGTGCGCTCGCTGCTCTGGGAGGCGCCCACGGCATCCTTCGACGCCGCGTTCTCGAAGAAGGTCGACTAGCCTGCCCGCCCGTTCGCGGATGAGGAAAAACTTCGATCCGTCGGCGCGTCGTGCCTGTCTGACGCGGCGAGTCGCAGAAATTTCCTCATCCGCGAATGCAGAGGGATTGTCGGTTACGACGCGGGGACGGTCGCTCCCGTGAACTCCGACGGCTGGATGATGACCCAGCCCGGTCCGTGGAACGCGTACTGGAACGCTTCGCCCGATCCACGCCCGATGAACGCGCCCGCCGTCAGCGACGTCTTCACTGTCGGCTGCAGGTTCGCGCTCCACGCGACCGTGGCGTTGATGTCGGTGAACGTGGGCTGATGCGAGCAGTCGAGGATCATCGGTGTGCCCTGCGTGGCAACGGCCATGTGCCCGTGTCCGTGCACGGTCGTGTTCCAGAAGCCGCCGGCGAGCATGCTCGCACCCTTGAGCCGCGTGAGCTCGTAGCCGAGGTCGGCCTGGAAAGCGAGCAGGGACGTTCCGTTGATCGTGATTCCCTCGCCCTCGAGCTGAATGAGGTGGATGTTCGCCCGGTGATGCGCGAAGAACACGTCGCCGTGGCCGTATACGCGCATCAACGGCTGGTCGTCACTCGAGACCATCTTGCGCAACAGGGCACCGGCATCCCGCGCCCCTTCGTGCTTGAACTCGACGTTGCCCTGATACGCGACCATCGCGCCCTTGCGGGTGATGATGTCGCGCCCCGGGCTGACTCGGGAGCGCAGCATGTACGGGTTCTGCAGGGCCATGAGAGCGTCGGATTCGACCTCGTTGTTCTCTTGGCTGAATAGCGTTGAGCGCATGGGGAGTGTCCTTTTCGTGCAGCGGGCGGGGGTGGGTGGCACCAGCCTACGGGCGGCGACGGGCAGGCGGCAGGCCGCAGCTACGCGTCGCCCAGCAGCATCGCCGCCGCGTCGAGCATGTCGAGCATGCGCTGGCGCATGTGTCCGATGTGCTCCTTAACGGCGGGTTCAATGGCGGCGTAGTCCTTCGTGATCATCGCATCGGCCAGCACCTGGTGTTCCGTCGAGCACGCCTCGAGCCGGTGCTGCAGCGTGGCCGCGCGCAACCAGAATCGCTGGATACGGCGCCGCGTCTCCTTCACCGTGTCGGCCACGAGCTGGTTGCCCGCAATGCCGTTCACCAGGCGGTGAAACGCCAGATCGGCCTCCGACCACGAGTCGCGGTCGTCGCGGTGAGCCGCGTGCGTCATGCCTTCGACCGACAGGCGCAGGCGTTGGATGTCGTCGTGCGTCAGCTTCTCGGCGGCCTTTCTGCAAATGTAGGTGTCGAGCACCTCGAGCAGGTCGCAGGCGTCGTTGACCTCGGTCTTCGTGAGCTGCGAGACCGTGAAGCGCGCGTTGTCGGTGCGCTTGACGAGCCCCTCTTTCTCGAGGCGCTGCAGTGCCTCGCGCACCGGAGTGCGCGAGATGCCCAATTGGTTCGCGATGCGGTTCTCTGAGAGCGGCGCGCCCGAGCGAAGACGGAAGCCCGTTATCTCGGAGAGGAGGAATTCGTAGGCGTCGTTGACCCGTGAACCCGCCTCGATCGTCGTGATCGCCATCGATGACCCCCTTACTCCCCTAAGAATATGCTCCCTTTGGTGTCGATACGGCCGCGGGTGGCCTACTCGACCCCGCAACGATCACAACACTCGGTCGATGAACTCGCGGTTGTGAACCGTCACCGGAACCTTTTGCAGTTCGAGGATGCCCCGGGCCACGTGCTCCGACAATCGACGGAACGCCTCGTGCCCCTTCTCGGCGGTGGCGCGCATCGGGTTACCGATGATTCCGTTCTCGACGAACTCGTGGTGGTCCATCGGAAAGCTGAAGTACTGGTAGCCCTCGAACTCGGCGTCGGGCATCCCGTCGTCTTTCGAGAATGCCTTGGGCAGGAAGGCGGGGATGTGCGCGCGGGTGTCGACGGCCCTCTCCATGCGCACGAGGTCCTCGTTCCACGCCAGGTCTTGAGACGTCTCGAGTTCGGACGAGTGCCAGCCGGGTGTCTCCTCGGGCGGGTTCTCCATGAGCCCCTTCAGGATGCCCTCGTACCTCTCCATGTAGGGCTTCACGAACGAGATCAGCGCGCCCGTCTCGTAGCGCAGCTTGCGCAGCACGGGGTCGACGACCTTGATGTTCGACCCGTGACCGTTGATGAAGATGATGCGGTTGAACCCGTGATGAATGAGGCTGCGTGCGATGTCGTTCATCAGCGCGAGCAGTGTCGACGAGCGAACCGTGATCGTGCCGCGGCCCTCGCCCACCCCGTACATGTGCTGCGGCGAGTAGCCGGTCCAGATGGGCGGTGTGTGCAGCACTCCGATCTCTTCCGAGATGCGCTCCGAGATCTCGACCGCGGTGATGGTGTCGGTGAACAGCGGCAGGTGCGGCCCGTGCTGCTCGGTGGATGCGATGGGCACGAGCACGGTGTCCTTCGTCTTCAGGTACTCGCCGATGTCGACGTATGAGAGGTGCGCCAGGTTCCACGAGCGGAACATCTCGCGGAACTCCTCATCGCCCTCGGTCAGTCTGTTGATGATGCGTTCGTTCTTCAGGGATTCGTTCTTCACGGGTTCGCTCATGCGAGTGCCTCCTTGGGGCGGGTCGAGTCGAGGATGGTGCAGAACAGCCCGGCGACGTAGCGCCCGAGCTCGGGGTCGTTGATGTGCAGGTCGAGGGTCTCGACGGGAATGTCGGGCCGGATGTTCGCCCGCACCTCCTCGAGAAAAGCGGCGTCGGCCGCGGGGTTCCAGAACGGCCCGTCGGGCGTCGACGGGATCGACAGCCCCCGCGTCGGAACGACGATGCGCACCTGCCCGGTGGCCGCATTCAGCCGTTCGGCGAAGATGCGCCCGATCTGCCGCATCTCGTCGATCGGGGTGCGCACGAGGGAGTACTCGGGGTTGTGGTCGTAGATCGGCCGGCCGGCGAGCGCTTCAGGGATCTGCCCCGCCGCGAAGACCGAGAAGTCGATGCAGCCCGGCACGACCACCTGCGGCAGGCCGAGTTCGCCCACTACCCGCAGGCGGTTCGGCCCGCCGTCGTGGATGCCCCCGGTCAGCGGGTCGGTGATCTCGTTCGTCGTGTAGTCGATGACCCCCACGAACTGCCCGGCCGCGGCGAGCTCCTCCATGGCGGGCCCGCCGACTCCGTTCGAGTGGAACACCACAGTCTCGTAGCCGAGCTCCGCGAGGCGCGCCTTCATCGCCTCCACGGCGTGCGTGGTGTTGCCCAGCATGGTGGTCGCCACATAGCGGGTCTCGCCCGACGGCGGGCCGAGCGGATGGCCGGCGCGCAGCATCCCGAGCATGGCGGCGGCGACGTTGTCGAACACCGTCGTCGAGATGGGGTTAAGCCCCAGGATGTCGACGATCGAGTGCACGACCATCACGTCTTTCGTGCCCACATAGGGCGCGAACTCGTGGTGACCGGATGCCGTGGGCGCGACCACCATCTTTGGCACCCCGACGGGCAGTATCTGAATCGCGGCGGCCCCCATGACCGAACCCACTCCCCCGACACTGATGCCGCCGACGACCTCGCCGTGGGCGAATTTCTCGCGCACGAGCTCGGTCACGAGGGTGCGCATGATCTCGACGGCGCGGCCCCGGGTTCCCGCGTGCTGCAGTTCGTCGAGGGTCATGCCCCCACGACGAGCGAGTTCGCCGTGTGAAATGTCGGGGGTGATGCCCACGGGCTCGCCGAGGATGCCGGAGTCGATCACGAACGTGTCGACCCCGAGGGAGTTGAGGCGGTCGCGCAGGTACGCGACCTCCGGCCCCTTGGTGTCGAGCGTCGCGATGAGAACGACAGCACCCATGACGGGCTCCCTCCTGAAACGAGACGGAACGGCGAGCTACTTCGTGATGAGCGGCAGCAGCGTCTCGCTGTTCACCTTGACCAGCCAGTCGTAGTACTCCTCGGTGAGGATCGACGATCCGTGGTCGATGATGAACTTCAGCTGGTCGGGGTCGATGTCGAGACCGTCGAAGTTCGTCTCGAGCGCGTTGGGGTACTTGTTCGCCGGGGTGCGATCGACGGGGGCCACGAACTCCGCAGTGAGGGCTCCGTCGTAGCCGATCCCCTCGAGCGTCGAGACGACCCTCTGCCAGTCGTAATCCCCGTAGCCTGCGGGCATCCGGTTGTTCTCGGCGACGTGGAAGTCGACGAGTTTCGGGCCGACGAGCTGGATGGCGTCCCAGAGATTCGCCTCCTCGATGTTGATGTGGAACGCATCGAGCACCACACCCAGGTTCGGGCCGACGGCGTCGCACAACGCGAGAGCCTGCTCGGCGCGGGTGATGAGGTACGACTCGAAGCGGTTGAGCGGCTCGATGCCGACGCGCACACCCTTGGCCTCGGCGACCTCATAAATCTCCTTCACTCCGTCGACCAGCCAGCCCCATTCGTTCTCGGGCGTGGAGTCGGGCGTGATCTTGCCCACCTCCCCGGGAACGAGCGTGAGGATCTGCCCGTCGAGGTCGGACACGAGCTGTATGCAGTCCTTCACGTACTGCACGCTCGACGCGCGCACGCCTTCGTCACCCGACTGCATGTTGCGGCCGCCCACCATGAGCGTCACCGATCCCCAGCAGTCGAGGCCGTAGTGGTCGAGCAGCCCGCGCACGTGTTTGGGGTCGTACTTCTCGGGCTCCCCCGAGATCTCGATGCTCTTGTAGCCGTATTTCGCGAGTCGGGCGATCGTGGTCTCGATCGGTTCCGATCGCATCCAGTTGTGCATGGACAGATGCATGACTCTCTCCTTTGAGAATTGCGGTGATGGGGTGTATTCGGTTGCCGGGGTCGTTCGAGATGCCGGATGCCGCGGGCGCGGCTACCAACGCGAGTTGCGGGGCGGCCCGAAGCCGAGTTTGCCGGGGTTCATGATGCCGTCGGGATCCCAGGCGTCTTTGAGGGCACGCATGAGCTCGAAACCCGTGCCGTGCTGCAGCCGCATGAAACGGCCCAGTTTCATGCCGACGCCGTGGTGGTCATTGAGCACGCCCCCCGCTGAGATTCCCTCACGGATTCCAACATCCCACAGCCGGTCGTGCAGCGCCATGGCTTCGGCCGGGTCGGTGGGCGGCTCGTCGACGTAGAAGCGGTCGTAGATCATGGCACCCCAGTCGTACCAGTGCGAGAGGTGGGCGGTGTAGCGGGCGCCGTAGTCGGCGAACTGCTCTTCGATCGCCTTCTTCTTGGCCCGGTAGATGGCGGGCAGGTCATGGAAGCGGGCGACGGTGTCGAAGGTTCCGTAGAGCAGCGGCGGCTGGGGCAGCTTGCCCTTGGCATACGGCTCGTACTTGCCGTCCCACCAGATGCGGCCCACGTCGGGGCCGAGCGAGGTGCCGCCGGCCTTCTCGGCCTGGGCGGTGATGGCGCGCATCTCGTAGTCGACGAGTTCCTGGTCGCCGTCGCACATGATCACCATGAGGGTGCCGGCGAAGGGGGTGCCGACCCAGTCCTGGAGCTTCTTCGAGTCGGCCTCGTCGTAGAGCCGGATGACCGCGGGACGCAGCCTTGCGGTCATGATGCGGCGACCGGCATCCATGCCCGCGAAGATGTCGGGAAAGCTGAACGAGAGGAACCCGCGCGCCGCCGGCAGCGGATCTATGCGGAGGCTGGCCTCGGTGATAACGCCGAGGGTTCCTTCGCTGCCGACGAAGGTCTGCAGCAGGTCGGAGCCCGCCGCGTGGCTCGGAACGTTGAGCGTCTTGACCACGGTTCCGGGGGCGACGACCGCCTCGACCTGGAGCACCTGGTCTTCGGCCTTGCCGTACTTGGTGCTGACGACTCCCGAACCGCGGGCCGCGATGAAGCCGCCGATCGTGGCACCGAGGTGATAGCTGCCCGGGTAGTGCGCGAGGGTGAGGCCCTTCTCGTTGAGTGCCGCCTCGAGGGTGGGCCCGTCTATGCCGGCGCCGGTCGTCACGACCAGGCTCTCCTCATCGATCTCGACGATGGTGTTCAGGCGGGTGAGGTCGAGCGCGATTCCGCCGTAGGGGGCGAACGTGCCGCCCTGGGTGCCGGAGCCGCCACCGCGCGGGACAACGGGGATGCGGTAATCGGATGCGAGTCGCACGACCGCCTGCACGTCTGCCGTAGTTCCCGGACGCACCACGAAGTCGGCGGCCGGAACCGCCAGGTCGCGGTACTGCAGGTACTTGCTCATCCACGACCAGTCGGCGGCCTGCTCCTGCGTCTCGGCTGTGTCGATCGACACGTTCTCGGCGCCGACGGCCATCTGCAACTCGCGCAGCACGTGCCCCCGCAGAAACGAGGAGCCGCTCACGAATGTGGTGTCAACGCTGCTGCCCGGGTCAGAATTCCCCACGGAGACTCCCTTGTGTCGTGTGGACGGTTCGTATCACGGTCCGCGGTCGATATCGAGCCTGTATCCGAACCTGTATACAAGCAAGAACACTATGTGGTGTTTGGGTGGGTGTCAACAGACTCCTGAGGGAACACGATCGCCCCCGAGCGCGTCAGGCGGCTCGGGGGCGAGAATGTGCGGTTCTCGATCAGCGGGCGGCACTTCTGCGTCGGCGCGCGATCACCAGGGTGACGCCGAAGGCGAGGAGGAGTCCTCCCAGCGCGCCTGCGGTCCAGCCCGCAGCACCGTCGTATCCCGTGCGTGCCAGGTCGCCCTTCGCCGCGGAACCACCCGGAGTGGACGACCCAGCGGAGGGTGCAGCCGACTGCGATGGGGCCGGCGCGGGATCGGTCGGCTGCGTCGGCGTGCCCGGACCGGTCGGGTCAGTCGGGTCAGTCGGGTCGGTCGGATCGGTCGGATCGGTCGGATCGGTCGGATCGGTCGGGGCCACCAGGCCATCCAGAGCCTTCTGCAGCCCCTCGACCGCGGCCACGTACGTCTCGTACGACGCGCCCTCCTCGACGGCTCGCGCCGCCTCGAGTGCTGCGGTCAGCGCCGCGACCGTCTCGGGCGAGTAGGGAGTCGTGTCGACCGCCTCCGCTTTCAAGATGAGCACCGGCAGCTGCCTCACCACCTTCCACACGAGCTGCGCGGTCGCGGCCTCGAGGGTGCGAAGCGCGGCGTCGACGTCGTGCTGAGTGGCGTCGGGAGCCGAAGCGACGCGCGTCGCCTCGTCGAACACGGTGCGGAACACCGCGAAGTCGATCGCGATGTAGCGATCCTCCTGCTCTACGAACCCCTGCGCATCGCTGATGGCGGCACGCAGCGCGGTGAAGTCCACGGCTGGCGTCTCGCCGTCGACGGGGGCGAACTCGAACCAGTCGAGGTTGGAGACGTACTGGTACGACTGGCCCGCGACGGGGTCGGAGTGCATGACCACGACGAGGGTGTGGTTTCCGGAGACCGGCCGCGCGAGGTCGACCGTCGTGGTCACGTAGTTGCCCCAGCCTCCGGTCTTCGGCAGTGCGACTTGGGCGACCTTGTTCGCCTCGGTCGGCTCGTCGAGGTAGAACTCGAGGCGCGGGTTGGCACCGACCCGGTCATCGCGGGTGGACGTGCGTACCGTGAGCGTGCCGAGTTCGGCGGGGCCGAAAGCCACGTTTCCATACGTCAGTCGCCCGCCGTCATACGTGCCGCCGACGTTGCCCGAGGGGCTCGTGCCCTCGGCGACAAGGGATCCGCCGCTCGACGCAGTGAAGCCCTCGGCCTCGACTCGCACCGGCAGTGCCGCGACGACTTCGGATGCCTTCAGCAGCGTGACCCGGTCGATGGCGATGGTGCCCGGGTCGAGTCGCAGGCTGAGCGTGGGGTCCCAGCTCGCGAGTTGCTCCGCCGTCAACGCGCTCAGCGCGCTCGAGCGGATCTTGCGCCACGAGCCGTCCTCCTCGATCCACGACGTGATCACGCCTGCCGAGACGACAGTCGCGAAGCGGTCGCCCGGGGTGAACTCGACGCCCGTCAGGCTGCCGATGCCGAGATCCTTGCCCTGCCTGTCGACGACCAGGTCTAAGCCACTCTCGGAGCGGGAGTTGTTGAACCAGCTGTGCGCCCTGTTGGTGGGCCCGTCGGTCAGCCCGATGAACAGGCTGTCCTCTGCCGCCGACGTTTCGGCGAAACTCTTCGGCTCGACGACCAGGGCGAAGTCCCCGCCGCCACTCACAGGAAGCGCGATGTGGCTCCACCGGCGCCCGTCGGCGGATGCGTTCAGCACGCCCGCCGCGGTATCGACCGACACGGCAGCCGACGGTTCGGTCGAGTCGCCGAAGACCGAGTATTCCGATAGCCGGTCCGTCGAGAAGTCGTCGTCGAACGCGACCTCGTCGTACACGACGCCGTCGAGACGCACGTCGCCCGACGTATCGGCGATCCTCAATCCCTTGGCAGCCCGCGTCAAGCTGTCGTATGCCGAATGCAGACTCTCGTCCAACGCATCGGCGTCGGCGAGAACGGCCTCGGCCGCATCCCGCGCCGAGCTGAACGTCGCGAACGACGTCGCCGTGTACCCGCCCGTGACGACCAGATTCGCCTCCTCGACCAGAGCGGTGAGCTTCGCCCGCCACTGCTGGTCGACGGCGATCGTGAAGGTGCCGAGGCCCGAGATGCCGTCGCCGCTCAGGTCGCTGGCGCGCCCTCCGGTGAGAGCCGCGTCTGTGAACGCGAGGGCGAATTCGGCGCGCTGGAGGTCGCCGAGCGATCCGGTCAACCGCAGCTCGACTGTGGCGTCACCGCTCTTCACTGCCTTCGCGCTGACGCCCGCGGGCAGTCCGGGCAGCGTCAGCGCGCCGTCGGCCACGAGGTCGCGACCGGTCGGGCCGGCGAAGGTCGCGCCGGCCAGCGTCAACGCGACCGTCGTGTCGACCGCGCCATCCGGGGATGCCGTCAGCCTCGTGCTCACCGCGTGCAGCGTGGCCCCGTCGAACGTGACCTTGAACGCGAACTCGCGCGTTCCCGCCGACGGCTTCTTGCTGAAGGCCGAATCGGCGATGCTCAGCGCCAGGTCGTCGATGCTGTCGCTGCTGCCATTCTTCGCCGCCGCGCCCGCGAGCGACAGCGAGACGCTGCGATCGCCGGTGCGCTTCGCCACGAGGGTCAGACCGGCGGGCACGTTCGCCGCCGTGATCGCCCCCGTCGCCGCGAGGTCATCGCCGTTTTTACCGGCGAATGTGCCGTTGGCGATCGTCAGGGCGATGTCATTGCCGACCGAGCCGTCTCCCGCATCCGCCTCGGTGAACTCGCGCGAGGCCACGGCGACCGCGCTGCTGCGGTCGTAGACCGAGCTCGGCACGAGGTCGCTCAGCGACGACGACGCAACTCCATCGGCCGCCCAGTCGGATGCCGTGTCGCCCATGTCGAAGGCGAGCTCGCCTCCCGCGGTGAGCTGGTCGTACGTGACCCAGGTGCGATCGAAGTTCTGCCCGTTGAGGGATGCGGACTGGATGTAATAGTCGTCGGGCGAGACGCCGTTCGCGCTGATGTCGAACGTGCGGCCGGATTCGTAGTTGATGCGCACGTTCTCGAAGAACGGGGTGCCGATCTGGTACTCGTTCGATCCGGCCTGAACCGGGTACAGGCCGAGCGCTGCCGCCACGAACGTGGCAGACATGGCGCCGGTGTCGTTGTCTTGCGTGGCGAGGAAGCCCTGCGAAGAGTTCTTGTACACCTTGGTCTTGATCGGCGGACGGAACTCTCCTCCGCCCGACGGGTACTCGCCCGTGGAGCCGGTGGCGATGTAGCGGTTCCACGTCTCTTTGCTATAGAGGTTGCGCACCCATTTCTGCGTCTTCGACGGCGCACCGACGTAGTTGAAGAGGTAAGGCACCTGCAGGTCGGTCTCGTTCGCGCTCGAGAACAGCATGCGCGATCCGTCGTTCGGCGCCTGCTCTCCGAACATGTAGCTGAGCGCAGAGAGAGTCTCGTCCTTGCCCCCCATCAGGTCGATCATTCCACCGAGGTCGCTCGCGACGGTCCAGTTGTACTGCCAGAGCGTGCCCTGGTAGACGTTGCCCGCCTCGAAGGACTCCGGATTCGCGTTCAGCCAATTGCCGTTCGCGTCTTTCGGAAACACCAGGCCGAGCGAGCTGCCGTCAGCGACGGCCACGGCGTTCTGCTTGTACAGGTTGGTCCAGTTCGTGGCGCGCAGGCGGAACGCGTTCGCCTCGTCGGTCTTGCCGAGCGCGTCGGCTATGGTCGCCAACGCGGTGTCGTCGTACGCCGTGCCGAGGGTGTCGTCTACTTCGTTCGCGATGTATCCGCGCGTGACGTTGTCGGGGTTGCCGTAGCCTCCGGCCGACTGCGATACGAGCGCCGGCCAGGCGTTCTCGAGGCCGCTCAGGTTCGCGCCCTTGGCGACCGCGTCTGCGACCACGATGGCAGCACGCTCGAAACGCACGGTCGGCACGGAGTGCACGGCGCCGGAGAGTGAGCTCTTGCCGCTCTTTGCGAAAGAGCCGTACAGGTCGACGAGCGACTGCGCCTGGTCGCGGAATACCTCGGGGTAGCCGATGGCGAGGATCTCGAACTTGCGGAAATCGTCCCAGGTGCCCCACCCGTCGTAGTGCGTGTAGCCGTCGGCCGGGTAGATCTCGCCGTCGAGGCCGCGATAGGTGCCGCTCGTGCTCGTGGCGTTCACCGGCTGGCCGAACATGCGGTACAGGTGCGTGTAGAACAGTTTCTGCAGGTCGCCGTCGGGATCGCTCGTCGCCGAAGCGGTGACGGCGAGTCGTCCGAGGATCTCGTTCCAGTCGGCCTTCGTGTCTGCCCGAACCTGCTCGAACGTGCGGTCGCCCATCTCGCCGGCGAGGTCGACTCTCGCCTGCGCCGCGCTGATCGGAGAGATCGCGACCTCGAGGCCGATCTGCTCGCCGGGCTCGACGTCGAAGTCGAGAATGGCCCCGAGGTTGGTGCCATCCTGATGCGACGCGGTGCCGAGCGATCCGGATGCGCCCCACGTGCGCACATCCTTCGCCGCGGCGGTGGTCTCGACGTAGTAGTACATCAGGTAGTCGTAGCCGTTGAAGTGCCCGCCGAACTCGCCCGACAGCCCGACTCGACCGTCGTCGAGCTTCGTCACGTCGATGGATGCGCCGGTGCGGCGAGTGAAATTGTTTCGCAGGTCGACGACGAGCGACGCCGTGCCGGCCTGCGGGAACGTGAAGCGATCTTGGCCCGTGCGCACGTCGGTGGTCGCCTCGGCCAGGATCGGGCCCTGGCCTGTCGCCAGCTCCACGCCGTAGTAGCCGGGTTCGGCGTCTTCTTCATCGTGGCTGTAGTTCTTGGCATACGACGACGATGACGGAACGCCCATGTAGCTGGTGTAGGTCGGAACGACGAGCAGGTCGCCGCCGCCGCCGGATCCGCCGACGCCATCGAGGTTGGAGTGCGTGAAGCCGGCGATCTGGTCTTCGGCGTAGTCGTAGCCGCTGTGCGAGCGACCCGGGGTGGTCATCGGGTTGATCTTGACGATCGAGCTGGGGGCCTCGGCGCCCGGCAGGTCCTGGCCGAAGTCGTCCTCGGTCGAGACGAAGTTGTTGACGAACTCGGTGAAGTCGGTGGCGGCGGCACGGGGTGCAGCGGGCTCAGCGGCGTTCGCGGCCGTGGGCGCAAGTCCAGCCCCGAGGACCGCGGCGAGCAGCGCACCGGTGACGAGGCGAATCGAACGGGATGACGTGGACATGCGTGGTGGGTTCTCCAAGGCTGGTGTGGTGCAGGGCTGTGCAAGGGCGGGGCTGTGTTGGGCAGGGCAGGGCGGGGCGGGCGATGTCTGGCAGGGCAGCGCGAAACAGGATGTCGCGGCAAGAGTCGTGGGGGGGGGGCGGGGGGGCGCGCCCCCCCCACCCCACAAAAAATCGCTGGGGGAGTCCCAGGCGGCGGGCGGAACACCAC
>NZ_CAXVWM010000187.1:0-15085 GCF_964263775.1 Agreia sp.
AACGCCTGATGCAATAACGTTATGGGCCGCAGCGATGGTGTGCCGTAACATGTGTGCAGCGAGTTGTCCGAAGCGGGGGTGGTGACGTGACTGAACTGGCTCCCAGGCCGAGCGTGCCCGAGGTGTCTGTTGAGCGTTCCACCGCCGATGTTAGCGCGGCGCCGCAGACGACCACGTGGGTGGTTCCCCCGCCCGCAAAGAAGAAGCGTCACCTCGGGCGGTGGATCGGCATTTCCGCGACCGCGGTCATCGCCTCGCTGGCGGTTGTCGCCTCGCTCGTCTTGATCGCACCTGGAACGACGGTCGCCGGCGTGAATGTCGGCGGAATGACCGTCGGCTCCGCATCCGAAGCCGTGAGCCAGCGACTCGCCGACACGACCGTCGTCATCACCGGGGCTGACGGCGACACGGTCGTGCGCGGCGCACAGCTCGGGGCCAGCGTAGCGAACGCGTCGGCGGATGGCGCGGCAACCGAGGTCACGGGCGACGACCTGGGCGCATCGGTCGACGCGCAGGCGCTCGCAGAACAGGCGCACACGCAGAACCCCCTGTGGAATGTGACCGCGTGGAACGCGAAGACTTCTGTCACGCCGACCGTCACACTCGACGAGAAAGCGGCTAATGCGGCGCTGCTCTCCGCTGCTCCCTCTCTCTTCGTCGAGCCGGTGAACGCCACTCTGGCATTCGACGCCGCGACGGCCTCGTACGCCGTCACCCCCGCCGTCGACGGAGCCGGTGTCGATCTCCATTCGATTCGCACCGCGTTGCAAGACGCCCTCGTCTCGGGCGAGTCCAGTGTCGAGGTCGCAGCGACACCCACGGTCGTCGCCGCCTCCGCCTCGACCGAGGCGGTCACCGCCACGGCCACGCAGCTGAACACGATCCTCGACGGTGCCGGCTTCTATGTGGGCGAAGAGCGCACTGTGCCGGTCGATCGCGCCGTCGTCGCATCCTGGATCACGCTGTCGACGAACGATGACGGCACCTACGCCTATACGGCCGACGAAGCAGCGATCCAGAGCGTCGTCGACACGCTGCCGGCGGCGATCAACCGCGAGGCCGTCAACGGCGCCGAGATCACCGATACCGAGGGTGCGACGCTCGACACGATCATCGCCGGGGTCGAGGGCCGGGCGCTGGGCGACACCAGCGCAGTCGCCACCGCCTTCGCGACCCAGTTGGCCGGGGGCGAGCCGGCGTTCGTCCTTCCGGTCACTGTCACCCCCGCCCAGGTGACGAAGACGTCTCGCAGTATCGTCGTCAACCTGAGCGAACAGCGCGAGTACCTGTTCGAGAACGGCCAGGTCATCGACAGCTTTCTGATCTCGTCGGGCAAAGACGGATTCTCGTCGCACACCGGGAGCTTTCGCATCACGGCGAAGTTGACTTCTCAGAACATGGGCAACCGAGACCTCACCCAAGCGCCCAACTACTTCACGGAGGGTGTGCCCGACGTCATGTACTACAACGGCGACGAGGCTCTGCACGGTGCTTATTGGCACAACAACTTCGGCAACGTCATGAGCCACGGCTGCATCAACATGCCGCTCGACAAGGCCGCCCAGGTCTTCGACTGGGCTCCGATGGGAACCGAAGTCACCGTCACCTACTGACGGGTCGTGGCAACGGTCTCGCAGCGGTCACGGACGACTCGCCCGAGGTGTTCGACGACGCAAGCGTGGCGGAGTCGAGCTCGGACACTCTGGCGTCGGCGTTCGTGCCCGAATGCCTCCACTATGCGTCGCTGCGTGCGACGAAATGGTGACTTTCGGGCACGAAAGCGTGCCGGCCGGTGCGTGTCTCGGTGCTACGCGGTCGCTCTGCGCCGGCGTACCAGCAGCAAGCCGCCCAGGAGCAGCAGGGCCATTGCCGCGCTGAGCTGCAGCGCGACCGTGAGGCCCGTGTTCGGCAGCGGGGTGGCCGCCAGCACGAAGCCTGAGTCGCTCGCGGTGTCGTTCAGCGGGTCGAGATCCTCTGCAGAGCTTCCGACGACGACCGTGTTCACGATCGTCGATCCCGCCGCGGCAGAGACCGCGACCGTGATCGAGATCGTGGCAGAGCCGCCGACGGCCAAGGCGCCGTCGAGCTCACAGGTCACGACCTGCCCGTCTGCCGAGCAGTTCGTGCCCTCGCCGGTCGACGAGACGTAGCTCAGGCCAGCGGGTAGAGTGTCGACCACGGTGATCGGTCCCGGATCCTCGGTCGGCCCGGCGTTCGACACGACGATCGTGTAACCCGCATTCGAGCCCTGGGTCAGATCTCCGGTGTGCGACTTCGTGACCGACAGGTCGACCTGCGCGGCAACGGCGACCTCGTCGGTCGTGGAGTTGTTCTCCTCGTGGCCGTCGGGCGTCTCGGCCGTGACCTGGGCCGTGTTGACGACGGTCGGGTCTGCGGCGGCCTCGACTGTGGCGACGACGGTCACCGACACGCTCTCGTCGGCGGCGAGGGGTGCGTCGAGCGCGCAGCTCACCGGCGTTTCGCCGTCGGCGTTCGCCTCGGCCGCCTCGCAGACGATTGGGGATGCATCACCCTCGTCGGCCACGCCCGTCGCGCTCACGAAGGTGAGGCCCCGGGGCAGCAGGTCGGTGATGACGACACCCGTGGCCGTGGACGGGCCCGCGTTCGTGACGGTCAGCGTGAACGGCAGCTCGTCGCCGATTCGCACCAGGCCCGCGTCATGCGACTTGACGATCGACAGGTCGGCATCCTGCGCGACGACGATCGGCGCGGTGGCCGTGTTGCTGCCGTCGGCGTCTGTCGGAGACGTGCCCTGGGCCGAGTTGACGAGCTCGCCGGCCGACGCGCCGGCCGAGACGAGCGCGATGATGCCGAGCGTCGGCGCCGGCGTGCCGACGGCGAGTCCGCGTTCCTCGGTGAGCTCGCAGGTGACCAGCTGGGCGTTCTCCGCGTCGACGGCGCAGCTCCAATCGCCCTGCGTATCGGTGTTCACGAAGGTGAGGCCCCCGGGGAGCGTGTCGACGATTTTGACGGGCGCCACGGCATCCGACGGGCCGTCGTTCGACAGAACGAGGTCGAAGCCGACCGTCGTGCCGGCGACCACGGAGTCGGCGCGCGCCGACTTCTCGAGCGACAGCGCCGCGACGGCCGAGACGACCACGGCGGCCGAGTCGTTCTCGGAGTGCGGTTCGGTCGAGCTGTCGGTCCACTGAATGGTGCCCGTGTTGGTGAGGATCGTGCCGTCGAGGATGCTCTTGTCGACGTTCGCGACGACCGTGATCGTCGCGGCGTTCTCTGAACCGAGAGCCAGCGAGGGGGCCTCGCAGCTGAAGGAGTCGCCGCCGGCCGTGGCGTCGCAGCTCCACCCGGAGCCGCCGTCGACGTTCACCGAATTGATGGTGAGGCCCGTCGGCAGGGTGTCGGTGATGGTCGGGCTGTAGGCGAACGACGGGCCGGTGCCCGTGACGACTATGGTGAACGTCGCCGTCTCGCCGGCTACGGCCGTCGCCGGCGTGGCCGTCTTGACGATCTCGACTCCGGCGTCGGCGGTGACCTCGGTCGAGTCGTCGGACTCGTTGTTGAGGGCGTCGGGGTCGTCGAGGGGCCCTCTCACGTCGGCCGTGTTGACCAGGGTCTGGCGGCCCGCGTCAGGGGCGATGGCCACGGTTACGACGATGGGCTCGGCCTGCGTTCCCGCGACCAGGGTGGCGAGGTAATCGCAGTCGACCGTCGCGCCGTCTTCGGAGATCTCGCACTGCCAGTCGGCGCCGCCGTCGACACCCGTGGCCGTCATGCCCACGGGCACGTCGTCACGAACGTGGATGCGGTCGTCGACCGTGCTGGGGGAGTCGCTCGGCCCGTTGTTCGACACGGCCAGCGTGTACTCGAGCGACTCGCCGGCGACGGCCGGCAGCGCGACGCCCTCGCTATCCGTGTGGCTCTTCACGATCGCCAGGTCGGCGGATCCGACGATCGAGGAGTCGGTGCTGGCGGTCGAGTCCTCGGCATTGGCGGCGCTGGCCGTGGCGGTGTTCTCGATCGGCTGCGACAGGTCTGCGTCGCTCGGAACGAGGGCACGCAGCACGAGGGTCGTGCTGTTCACGTCGTCGCCCGCGGCGAGCGTTCCGACGAGCGTGCAGTCGACCTGCGAGCTGCCGGGCTCCGAACAGGTCCACGTGAGGCCCGCGGGGGCCGTCTGACCCACGATGCCCACGAAGGTCAGCCCGGCGGGCAGGGTGTCGCTGAGCGTGATGGAACGGGCGTCGGCCGGACCGTTGTTGATCACCTGGAACGAGTAGTCGACGGGAGCACCGGCCGTGATCTCGGTTGACGCGAGCGTCTTGTTCAGCGTGATCGACGTGCTCGAGTCGACCGTCGTCTCGGTGGTCGAGGAGTCGTTGTCGGGATTCGGGTCGGTCGTCGTGGTGTCGACGCTGGCCGTGTTCGAGAGGGTGCCCTCGAAATCGGATGCGATCGTGCCGGTCACCGGGATCGACACGAGTGCGCCGAATGCGAGGTCGGGCGTGGTGCACTCGAGCGTCTGGCCGGTGACCGCACAGGTCCAACCGTCGGGCGCCGTCACGACGATATCGCTCACGGAGGCGTCGATTTCATCGGTCACCGTGACGGTGCCGAGGGAGTCGGCGGGGCCGATGTTGCGCACGGCGAGGTCGTACGAGATGGTCTCACCGGCGCGAACCGTGTCGACGTTGGTGACCGTCTTGACGATCGACACGTCGGCCTCGGCCGTGATCGACGTCTCGGCCGTAGAGGTGTTGTTCTCGAGGTTCGGATCGAAGGTCTTCGCCGTGACCGTGGCGGTGTTCGGCACCCTCGTGCTTGCGGGCACCGTCGGCGCTGCGGCCATCGTCACCGTGATCGGTCCGAACGACGCGCCGCTGGTGAGACTGTCGTTCCTCGTGCAGGCCAGAGACGCGAGCGAGCAGCTCCAGCCCGAGCCCGAGATGCCGGTGACCGTGACGCCCGCCGGAAGGCCCGTCGTGATATCCGCGACGGTGAAGGGACCGACCGCGGTGTCGGGGCCGTTGTTCTTCACCGTGATGCTGAAGGCCGCGGCGGAGCCGCCCGCCGGGATGTTCGCGAGTTTCACTTTGGTGACCTGCACGTCGGCCGAGCGGATGAAGGCATCAGCCGTGGCCAAGGCACCTGTGTAGCTGCTCTGCGCGCCGCCCGTGCCCAGGTGCGAGGTGGCGCCCGTGGCATCGGTCGTGACCGCGGTCAGCGTGTTGCGGTGCGCGGTGTCAAGGCCGGGATCGATCGCGGCGCCATTGCTCGGAGTGGCCTGGTAGGCCACCGCGATCTGGGCGCCCGGCGCGAGGTTCGGGAACGGGCCCCAGGTGATGGTGCGTGTGGCGGGGTCGTAGACGGGCGTCGTCAGCGGCCCGGTGTAGGGCACCCCGCCGATCGAGATCGACGTGGTCGACGTGTAGCTCCAGTTGACCGGCAGCGTGTCGACGAGAGTGACGGATGCCGCCACACCGGTTGCCGCAGCCGAGCTGTTGGTCGCGGTGAGGCTCCAGCCGAACGGCTGGCCCACGTAGGCCGTGTCGCCCGAGGCGACCGACTTGCCGAGGGTTACCAGCGGAAACTTCGGGGTGACCGTAGCCGTGACGGCGCTCGACGCCGGGTAGATGCGCATGCCCGCGCCGGACGCGAGCGAGGTGTAGCCGGTGATCTTCGCGGAGTTGACCTGACCGCCGGAAGGCAGTGCGGTGGAGCCGACGAAGGTGCCCGAGTACTGAAGCGTCAGCGAGGCTCCGGGTGCGACGGGTCCGGCGATGGTCCAGGTGATGGTTCCCCCGGGTTGGCCTGCAGCCGTGCTCTTCGTGACGGTCTGCCCCGTCGGCAGCGTGGCCGGCAGGCTCGCTACGACGCCGGATGGCACCACGTCGGTGACGGTCGTGTTGAACGCGGAGCTGACCGTGTTCTGCGGAGTCGTCTGCGTCTTGTTCGTGACGGTCACGCCATAGGTGAACGGCACGCCGACCTCGAGGATCGCGGAGACGGCGGAGTTCACGGTCTTCAGGATCGAGAGCGCGGGCTCGACGACACGCACCGTCGCGGTGCTCGTGCCGGTGTTGTTGGGCTGGGTGGCGTTCGCGTTCTCCGGGCGCACGCCGGGGGCGGCGTTCCACTGCAGGAGAGCTGTGTTGGTCAGCGCACGCTGTACGGGGGCCGAGACGTTGGCGCTCACATCGGTGACGATGCCCGTGTACACGATCGTGACCGTGCGGGGATAGGTCTTCGCCGCGATGTCTCCGAGGTACCAGCCGATCTTCGAGTTCGCCGGCGTCAGCGCATCCGGTGTCGTGATGATGTCGGTGTTGCACGAGACCGGCGTTGCCTGCACAGTCGCACAGGAGACGGTGGCGGAGCCGAACGACATGGTGTCGGGAACCGTGTCGATGACCGACGCGTTGTAGAGGGTGACGTTCGCGGGCACGGTCTCGGTGACCGTGAAGGTGACGCTCTCGCCGATGGTCGCGCGCGGTTTGTCGGCAGTCTTCGCGGTGGTCGCGCCCTGAACGGTGACCGTCGCTGTGGTGTTGGCCGAGCTCACGCGCTCGGTAGAGGGGTTGCGCAGACCGTCCGGCAGCGACGACGTGGTGATCGTGGCCGTGTTGATGAGTTGGGCACCGGCGACCGCGGGGGCCTTCACAGTGGCCTTGTAGCTCACGTTCGGCGTGGCGCCGACGTCGATCGTGCCGACCGAGAAGACGTACTTCTCGTAGCCTGCGGCGCAGGCGGCGCCCTGGGTCTGGTCTGCGGCGAGGGCGACGGAGCCGCTGGTCGAGGTGACCGAACCCTCGACGAAGAGCAGCGTGTCGGGCAGGCAGTCGACGATGATCGTGTCGAAACCGGGGCTCGCAGTGGCGCTCGCCGCGTTTCGGCCGGTCAGCGTGAAGGTGACCTCGGTGCCGGAGACCACTGTCGTCGGGGTGGCCGACTTGGTGATGCCGATGTTCGGGTTGAGCACGGGCTCGACGGCGTTCGCCTGGTGCGTGATGCGGGTGGTGCTTGCGAGGGTGGGCGTGCTCGAGATGGCTGCCGTGTTCGTGAGCGACGTGCCCGTGAAGGTGGGGGAGACGAGCGCGGTGAACTCGATGACGTAGTCGCTCGCGGGTCCGGTGTTGTCGATCGTCGGCGGCAGCGTGAGAACGAGTGTGGCGGCGTCGTAGGTGAGCGAATAGCCGGTGGGCAGCGTGGTGGCGTCGTAGGTGGCGCCGCCGAACGTCACGGTCACCGGCCGGGTGGGCGGCATGACGAGAGAGAGACCCGTGGGCAGGGTGTCGGTGATACGGCCGTTGAAGAGGGTGGTGCGCTCGGGGATCGAGCCGGTGACCGTGTAGTCGACCCAGGCGCCGGCGACGGCCGATGGGGTGATCGGCGCAGGTAGAGCTTCGCCGGTAGAGGGGTTACGTGCGGCGGTGACCGTCTTGGTGATCGTCGAATCGGGCACCGTCGTGGTCACCGAGGCGTTGGCCGGCGTGGTGTTCCACAGCTCGTCGTTGCCGATGTCGAGCGAGTCCGACGGGTAGTAGACGGTATCGGCCGGGTTCGACGTGTCACTGTTGGGTGAGACGAGCGACACGATCGACGCGTTGTTGGTGAAGACCGTCGACACGCTCGTGGGCGTCGGAATCGTGACGTCGTAGCCGAGCTGGGGCGCGTAGCTCGCGCCGGGCAGGAGAGCGTTGGGCAAAGTCCACACGATCGCGCTGCGGGTCGTGCTGCCCGAGAAGACCGGATGCCCGGCTGCGCCGGGGTTCGTGCATACGCCGCCGAGGTCGATGGCGCTGATCGCATTGCAGATGACGCCCGCGGGCAGCGCGTCCCACACCGTGAACCTGCTCAGGGCGAACGGATTGCCGTTTGCCGGGCTCGTGTTGCTCACGCCGAGCGTGTAGTGCACGACGTCGCCCTCGCGCACCTGGCCTGCGGGGGTGAGCTTCTTCGTGAGTGCCACGGTGGGCGGCGGTGCGATGCCGAACGACGCCTGGTCGCGCAGCGACAGCACCTTGCCCGCGGTGTTCTGCTGGCGGTACTTCATGAGGTTCGCCGTGATGTCGACCGTGGAGGATGACGAGGCATCGGTCACGACGACGGTCACGTACATCACGAGCTTCTGGCCCTGATCGAGGTAGCGATTCGCGCTGCCGGCCGGCGAGCCGAGGGCCCAGGATGCGCCCTCGGCATCGGGTGTGCCGACGGTGGCGATCTGCGCGTCGGTGATCGTGTTGCCCGAGGCCTCGTTGCCGAGCGCATAGCCGTCGTAACTGGTGCCGACCGGCACGAAGTCGCTGACGAGCGCGTTGCGGGTCTTCGAGCTCGTGGCGAAAGTGACCGAGAGCTCGAAGCAGATGCGGTCGCCGAGCTGAAACTGCGGCGCGTTCGTCGGCGCGTCGACCCGGTAGCTGCTCGAGGGTTGCGCGGCGCAATCGGCGGCATCGGCCACATCGGCGCGCGGTAGGATCTTCTTCTCGATCGCGGCGCCTGATGCCTCGAGAGTGGCCGCCGAATCGTCGGTGACGGTGTTGACGCCGGTCTCCGGGCTGTTCGGAATCGGCGTGCTCTCGCCCTCGATGGCGACCGAGTTCGTGAAGTCATCGCCGGCGCTGGTGGGGTTTCCGCCCGCATAGTTCTGGCGCATCAGGCCCACGTAGCTGACGGTCGTGAAGCCGTTCGCGGCGACGGCCGGAACTGAGAACTGGATGTCGAAGGTGTTCGGTGCGGAGCCGTTCGTGACCGAGAGCAGGGTTCCGCCGGTCACCGTTCCGCCGGTGGCGGCGGCGCAGTCCGCCGGGTAGCCGGCGGGCACGGGGAAGCCGGCGGGCAGTGCGAGACACAGCCCATCCGGGAGCGTGTCGTCGACGATGATCTGGTCGTCGGAGACGTACTCGCTGGCGCGGATCAGCAGATCGAAGGTGACCAGCCCGCCGGCGACGAAGCCGGGAGCCGAGGCCGACTTCACGATCGAGAGGTCGGACGCCTCGATCGTGTACGTGTCTGTGTCTGTGACGGCGCTGCTCCCGCCTGAGGTCGCTCCGGAATACGTTCCCGACACCGTAGCGCTGTTGGTGTACCCCGTCGCCGCGCCGTTCTGGCGGGTCGAGGGGCCGGTGTTGTTGTCGAGGTTCGCGCCCTGGGCCAGCGAGGTCGGGCTGGGCGCGCCGCCCCCGAAGGTGGCGGTGTTCTCGAACAGGGGCACGGCCGCGCGGTAGGTGATGACCGTGGTGGAGCTCGACGGCAGCGACGCGAGTGTGTACGTGACGGCGGTGTAGACACCCGTGAGGGCGCCGGGGTTCACGACGGTCTCGACGCTGACCGGTGTGAGACACGTATCGCCTGTGAGCGCGGGCGAAGAGGGAAGCCGGCCCGATCCGGGGTACTCCTCGGTTGCCGCCGCGCTGTTGTCGGTGAAACCCGCGCCGCCGCAGCCGAGAAACTCGAGGCCGGCCGGCAGGTAGTCGACGACGGTGACCGTGTCTGTGGCCGCAACGTCGGTGTTCCTGATGGTCAGGGTGTAGGTGGTCACGGAGTCGTGCACGCCGCGCATGAGCTCGGCCTCGGGGCTGGGCTCGCTCTTCTCGATGTCGACTGCACTGACGACGATCGGCGTGATGTCTCGCGATCCGTTTGCCGTGTACCCGGTGGTCGCGGCGCCGGTCGTCGGGTTGAACCGCGGGATGAGACGCGGGTTGCTGTTGGCGTAACCGAGCGCGGTACCCGAGATCGTGGAGCCGACGGGGTACTTCGCCGGATTGGGCTGCACCGAGAATGAGATCGACACGACGTCGGCCGCCGGCAGATCGGACGCGTTACGCCAGACCAGCACCTGGTGGGTCACGAGAGGCTCGAGCGAATCGGTGACGGTGTAGATCGTCGGGTCGCCGATGGATGCCGGTGAGGTCGGTCCCGTGTAGGCCACGCCGGCGGGCAGCACGTAGCTCAACGACAGGTTGTAGAGATCGGTCGTCGGTGTCGAATTCGTGGCCGTGAAGCTGATCTCGACCGGCTCGTCGGCGAGCACCGAGGTCGGGGTGTCGGTCGCGATCGCGATGCCCGCGGTGACGTCGGCGGCCTGCGCGGCCGGAGGGGTCGTGAAGACGCCGCCCAGGGCCGTGGTCGAGGCGAGAACGACGGCGATGAGCGCTGCCGGAAAACGGGCGCGGGACAATTCGAGCGACACGAGTACTCCGGTGCGAGAGCGATCGGCCCTCAGGTTGATTTGCTGTGAACATGATTCCCCCGTAGGTCACGGAGGGTCCCGACACGATACTCTCTCGAAATGCCGCCGTGAGGCAACTGTTTGCTGCGGCCTCGAATGGTGCGCTGTCGACCTGCACCATGGATACTTAGGTTATGCTTACCTCAATTGTTCAGGCTGAGAGAGTGCGCGACGACCGGCCGGCCTACCGTCCGTACCGCGCCGAGGTCGTGCGCATCGTGCCCATCGGGCGAAGCTTTCGCCGGGTCACTTTTAGCGGCGCCGACTTCGGCGATTTCGGAACCGCCGGGCTCGACCAGCGCATCAAAATCGTTCTGCCCCATCCGAATGGCGGATATGGCGATGCGGGCTGGGACGACGCCGAGACGCTGGGCCGCGGAGACTGGTACCAGCGCTGGCGCGCGTTGCCGGATGCCGAGAGGAACCCGTTCCGCACCTACACGGTGCGGGCCGTCCGCCCCCGGGAACGAGAGCTCGACGTGGACTTCGTGGTGCATTGCGACGACCACGCACAGCCCGGGCCCGCGGCCGCATGGCTCGAGCGCGCTGCCCCGGGCGACGAGGTCGTGATCGTCGGCCCAGACGATCGGAGTGTCGGTCACCGGGTCGGCCTCGACTGGCATCCGGGCGACGCCGTCGAGTACCTGCTCGCCGGAGACGAGACCGCCGCCCCCGCCATCTGCAGCATCCTCGAGTCACTGCCGGCCGGCTCCCGGGCGCAGGCGTTCATCGAGGTGCCGCACCGGGCCGACGCCCGCGAGGTGTCGTCGGCCGCAGACATCCGACTGACCTGGCTGCCGCGCGACAGGGCCCACCTGCCTCTCGAGGAGGCCGTTCGCCGGTGGGTCGACCAGCACCGTGACGCGATCGCCCCCGCCCTAAGCCCCACACGGCAGGAGTTGGCCGACATCGATGTGGACACCGACCTGCTCTGGGATTCTCCAGACGAGTCGACGGGGCGCTTCTACGCCTGGCTGGCCGGGGAGTCTGCGGTGATCAAGACGCTGCGTCGGCTGCTCGTGACCGAGGTCGGGGTCGACCGTCGGCGGGTGGCCTTCATGGGCTATTGGCGGCTCGGCAAGGCCGAGTCGCAATGACGACCGCCGCCCGAACGGCGGCCATCCGCTCGGCCCGGCCCAGAGGGAGCGCCGGCCGTCTGCTCGGTCTCGTCGCCCTGCTTCTCGCTGTTCTCGTCGCTGTCGGGGCGAGTCTGTTTCTGGGCTCGCGATCGATAGACATCGCATCGGTGGCCGGAGCGCTGTTCGGCACAGGCGATGACGCGGTCGAGCAGATGGTGGTGCTCTCGCTGCGCGTTCCCCGAACCGTCATCGGCCTGGTCGCCGGCGCCGCACTCGGGCTCGCGGGAGCCCTGATGCAGGGCCTCACCCGCAATCCGCTGGCCGACCCCGGCCTGCTCGGCGTGAACTCGGGGGCGTCGCTCGCCGTCGTCGCGGCGATCGCGCTGTTCGGTGTCAGCACGCCGGCGGGGTACGTCTGGTTCGCATTCGGCGGAGCAGCGCTCGCGGCGGTGCTCGTGTACGTCGTCGCATCCGGTCGCTCGGGCCCGACCCCGCTCAGTCTCACCCTTGCGGGGGCCGCGACCACGGCGGTGCTGACGTCGTTCATCACGCTCGTGCTGCTGCGCGACCTCGACACCCTCGGCCAGTATCGATTCTGGTCGGTCGGATCGCTGGTGGGCCGCGACCTCGGCTCCGTCGCCACGCTGGCGCCCTTTCTCGTGGTGGGAGCGGTGACCGCCCTGCTTCTCGGCGCGAGCCTGAACGGCCTGGCCCTGGGCGACGACCTCGCCCGGGGCCTCGGGCAGCGGGTGGGACTGACCCGGGTGATCTCGGGCGTCGCCATCATCCTGCTGTGCGGTTCGGCGACCTCTCTCGCCGGCCCCCTGGTCTTCGTGGGGCTCGTCGTGCCACACCTCTGCAGGCGTTTCACCGGCCCGGACTACCGCTGGATCCTCGTCTACTCCATGCCTCTGGGTGCCATCCTGCTCGTTCTGGCCGACACGATCGGGCGCCTGATCGCCGCTCCGTCTGAACTCGAAGCGGGAATCGTCGTCGCCCTCCTCGGCGCACCCGTGCTGATTTTCCTCGTGCGGCGCAACAGGGCGGTCATCCGATGACCGGCGTTCAGGCGCCCCGCCGGCCGGCCGAGCGGCGCGACCTCGCCGTTGTCGCTGCGGCCCGCGGCGCCGGGCGCATCCGGTTGATCGTCGTGGCCGGGATGCTGCTGCTGGTGACGCTCGCCTTCGCCGCCCTGGCGCTCATGCTCGGCGACAGGGTGATGTCGCCGGGCGACGTCGCCAGCACGCTGCTCGGCGGGGGCAGCGGAGGGGATCGGTTCGTCATCCTCAGCCTGCGCGTTCCCCGTCTGCTGCTCGGACTGATGGTCGGCGTCGCGTTCGGGCTGGCCGGCGCGGTGTTCCAGGCGCTGCTCGGCAATCCGCTCGCAAGCCCCGACATCATCGGAATCTCGCAGGGCGCCAGTGCCGCCGCGGTCGGGGCCGTTCTGCTTGCAGGATGGAGCGGCCTCGCCGTGTCGTTCTCTGCATTCGGCGGGGCGGTGCTGGTCGCGGGGCTCATCACGGTGCTCGCGGCCCGGCAAGGCATGGCCGGCTCACGCTTCGTGCTGATCGGCATCGCGCTCGCCTTTCTCGCCCAGGCGGCCATCGGGTATCTCCTCACCCGGGCGGATGTCCGCGACGCGCAGTCGGCGCTCGTCTGGCTGGTGGGCAGCGTCGGCACCGCGACCTCGGAGGAACTCGCCGTCACCGCGACCGGGTTCGTCGTCTGCGTGTCGGCGCTCATCGCCGTGTCGCCTCGGCTGCGGATGCTGCAGCTCGGCGACGAGGCGGCCGCCGGGCTCGGGGTGCGCGTCACCCGCACGCGACTCGTCATCACCCTCGTGGGGGTGGCGCTCGCCGCCGTGGCGACGGCGGCGGCAGGCCCGATCGCGTTCGTCGCGTTCGCCTCCGCACCCATCGCCCGGCGACTCCTCGGCGGCATGGGCCCGGCGCTCGTGGTGAGCGCGCTGGTCGGTGCGGTCATCGTGACCGGCTCCGACATCCTCGCCCAGCACGCGATCGCCGGCCTCCAGGTGCCGGTCGGCATCGTCACCGGAATCGTGGGCGCGCCCGCGCTGCTGCTGCTGCTGGCCCGCGACAATCGATCGAGAGGAACCGCATGACCTCCCACGAACTGCGAGCGGATGCTCTGGCTCTCGGGTACGAGGGGCGGCGCGTCGTCGAGAAACTCGACGCGGTCATCCCCGACGGCCGGGTCACGGTGATCGTGGGGCCGAACGCATGCGGCAAGTCGACGCTGCTTCGCGCGTTCGCGCGGCTCCTGCGCCCCGAGTCGGGGATCGTGACGCTCGACGGAACAGATGTGCACCGCTATCCGAGCAAGCAGCTCGCCACGGTTCTCGGGCTGCTTCCGCAACAGCCGATCGCGCCCGAGGGCATCACCGTGGCCGACCTCGTCGGTCGGGGACGCTTTCCGCGACAGGGACTCTTTCGGCAATGGAGCGCCGAGGACTCGGCGGCGGTGGCAGAGGCGCTGCGCTCGACCGGCACGATCGAACTCGCCGATCGACGCATCGACGAGCTGTCTGGCGGACAGCGTCAACGGGTGTGGATCGCCATGGCGCTCGCCCAGGAGACCGACATCCTGCTGCTCGACGAACCCACCACCTTTCTCGATGTCACCCACCAGATCGAGGTGCTCGACCTGTTGCACGAGCTCAATCGACAGCGTGGAACGACCGTGGTCATGGTGCTGCACGATCTGAACCTGGCAGCGCGGTACGCCGACCATCTCGTGGTGATGTCTGCGGGAAAGATCGTTGCCGAGGGCGCGCCAGCCGACGTCATCTCGGCAGACATCGTGGGCGCGGCGTTCGGACTCCGAGCCGTGATCATCGACGATCCGGTCAGCCACTCGCCCCTGGTCGTGCCGATGGGCCGTTTCCATCAGAACGCGTGATGGTTTACTGTGGAAGTAGGTAAGCTTAGCCTTACCTAATTCGCCCCCATGCAGTTCAAGGAGATCATCCGTGCCCCGAAGTCTGAAACTCGTGTCGACCGTCGCGACGAGTCTTGTCGCCGCTCTTCTGCTCGCCGGCTGCAGCACGGCAGCCTCCGACACCTCGAGCGACGAGGGCACCGGCGACGGCGTCACCATCGAGCACGCGTTCGGCGAGACCACCGTTCCCGCAGGTGTGACCGATGTCGTGACCCTCGGCTGGGGCAGCACTGACGCGGCCATCGCCCTCGGCGTCATTCCCGTCGCCATTCCCTTCGACAGCTACGCGGGCAACGAGAACGGCGTGCTGCCCTGGGTGGCCGACGCACTCGACGAAGCCGGTGCCGAGACACCGACCGTGCTGCCCGACTCGCCGGATGAGCCGGCCTACGAGGCCATCGCCGAGGAGAACCCCGACGTCATTCTGGCCGTCTACTCCGGCGTGACAGAAGAGCAGTACGAGAAGCTCTCGCAGATCGCCCCCACGGTCGTCTACCCCGACATCGCCTGGAGCACGCCGTGGCGCGACGTCGTGACCACGGTGGGCGAGGCTCTCGGCAAACGCGACGAGGCCACGGCCGTGCTTGCCGACATCGACGCGCAGATCGCCGACCAGGCCGACGCGCACCCCGAATTCGCAGGCAAGAGCATCGCCGCCGTGTGGGACACGGCCGGCTCGTTCTACGTCTATAAAGATGCCGACCCGCGCGTCGAGTTTCTGTTCGACCTCGGCTTCGTGACGGCACCCGCCGTCGACGAGCTCGCCAGTGGCGACGCCACCTTCTTCTACACACTCAGCTACGAGCAGCTCGACAAGCTGCAGGCCGACGTCGTGCTC
>NZ_CAXVWM010000188.1:0-6790 GCF_964263775.1 Agreia sp.
CGAAGAAGTGCACGTGTCCGCGGGCGTATTCGTTCGGAACGCGGCGCCAGTCCCCCGTCGCCACCACGGCCGCGCCGGTGTTGCCGTGGTACGAGCGATACGTCGACAGCACTTTGTCGCGCCCCGTATAGAGCCGGGCCATGCGGATCGCGTTCTCGTTCGCATCCGCACCGCCGTTGGTGAAGAAGACCTTGCCGAATTCCGATCCGGCGCGATCGAGGATGCGCCGCGCGGCCTCGCCCCGGGCGAGGTTGGCGTGGGCGGGCGCGACGGTGGTGAGGATGTCGGCTTGCGCCTTGATCGCGTCGCGCACGGCCGGATGCTGGTGGCCGATATTCACGTTGACGAGCTGGCTCGAGAAGTCGAGAAACTCGTTGCCGTCGTGATCCCACACCACCGAGCCCGATCCCCCGGCGATGACCATCGGGTCGAGGGCGGCCTGCGCCGACCAGGAGTGGAAGACGTAGGCCCGGTCGAGGTCGTACGCGCGCGTGCCGTCGTCGGAGGGGGAATTCACGTGTGGTGCCTGTTCTTTCTGTGTGGTTTCCCTGAGCCTTCGACAGGCTCAGGGAACGAGGGTGATGGTTGTGCGGGTGCTACTCGCCGCCCGCCTTGAGGGTGACCTCGATGGGCGCGAAGTCGGCGCCGTCGACGTCGACTCCGTCGTCTTTCAGCTCATCGAGGGCCTGGGTCACGTAGTCGTTCGAGTAGGCGGTCGCCGGCGGCTCCTCAGAGATGACGGTGGCTCCGGTCTCGTTCTTGGTTCCCATGGCGATGTCTACGGTCTGCTTCCAGGCCGCCTCGTCGATCATGCCGATGCCGCCGGATGTCGACGGCCAGATCAGCTTGTTGACCTCGTTGGTCATCCACAGCTGATGACTCTCGCCGAGCGTGGAACCCGCAGCGGTCACGATTCCTGCAGCCTCTTCCGGGTTGTCCTTCGCGTAGATCCAGCCCTTGATCGAGGCCTTGATGAACTTGACAGTCTGGTCGGCGTAGGCATCGTCGTCGGCGAGCTTCGACGAGTCGGCCCAGATCGCATCCTGCAGCATGGCCGTGCCCTCATCGTTCCAGTCGATGACGTTGAGCTCGTCGGGGGTGAAGAGTTCGCCCGTGGCCGGGTTCACCGATTCGAGCACCTGCGCGTACTCGTTGTAGGTCATGGCCTGCGCCGCGTCGATGTCGCCCGCGAGAAAACCGTTCATGTCGAACGCCTGCTGAACGAGCGAGATGTCGTCGGTGGCCACGTCGGCCTTCTGCATGCCGGCGAAGAGTTCCCACTCGTTGCCGTACCCCCAACTGCCCACTTTCTTGCCCTCGAGGTCTGCGGCCGTCGTGATGTTCTTGTCTTTCATCGAGATCTGCGTGGTGGCGCTGCGCTCGAAGATCTGGGCCACGTCGGTGATCTCGGCGCCCTGCTCGATCGACCCGAGAACCTTGGGAACCCAGGAGATGGCGTAGTCGGCGTCGCCGCCCGAGAGCACGTCTTGGGGAACGATGTCGGCACCGCCCTCGAGGATCGTCACGTCGAGCCCCTCGTCTTCGTAGTAGCCCTGGTCGACGGCCGCGTAGTAGCCGGCGAATTGCGCCTGGGCGAACCACTGCAGCTGCAGGGTCACCGGCGTGAGTTCTCCGCTTGCGGATTCACTGGACTCGTCGGAGCCGCTCGAGCTGCAGCCCGCCAGCGCGAGCGCCGAGACGGCCGCGATGGCGCCGGTGACAATGAGGCGATTGCTGTGTTTCATTGTTCCTCCTGTATTGGTGCGGTGAATGGTGCAGTGCCGCCGGGATCGGCGGACGTTGTCAGGGGGCCGTCGACGAGGCCCGGTGCGGCGAGACGAGCTTCTCGAGGCCGAGGGTCACGACGTAGAACGCCAGGCCCAGGATGATCGCGCCGAGCACGTAGGCATAGGCGAGCGAGTAGTTGCTCGAGGCCGCCGCCGAGGTTATCGACTTGCCGAGGCCGCCGATGGGGCCGCCGAAGTACTCGCCGATCAGAGCGGAGATGACGGCGAGGCTCGAGGCGATCCGCAGTCCGATGAACAGAAAGGGAACCGCGCCCGGCAGCGTCACCGTGCGCGTGGCCTGCCACGAGGATGCGCCGTAGGCCCGCATGAGATCGCGGTGCACGGGCCGGGCCTGGCGCAGTCCTCGCAGAGTGTTGAGGTACACGGGAATGAACACCGCCAGCGCCGCGACGAGTTGCCGCGCTGTCTCTTTGTCGGCACCGAACATCGTGTAGAGCACGGGAGCCAGCGCGACGATCGGAATGACGGACGCGGCGGCGACAAGGGGAGCGCTCAGCTCGTCGGTGATCGGAAGCACGGTGGCGACGATCGCGGCGAGGATGCCGACAATCGCCCCGATCAACAGGCCGACCAGTGCGTTCGCCCCCGTCACGAGACTCGACGTCCACACGCTCGAGACGCTCGACGTGAACTCGGCCGCGATCGACACCGGCGAGGGCAGCACGAACGGTTTGATCTCGAGCACGACCACGGCGAGCTGCCAGAGCGCCACGGCCAGCACACCGAGAAGAAGCGGTGGGAGAATCGTGCGCGACAGCGACGCGGACTGCCTCATCGGATATCGACCCCACGCGCCGCAGGGGCACCCGCAGACTCTCCGTGCAGGCTCTCGCGCACGGCGACCACGGCCTCGAAGAAGCTGTCGGCCTCTCGCAGCCCTTCGTCGCGTCCACCCGCGCGGCCCAGGTCGACCGCGATGACGTCGCGGATGCGACCGGGGCGGGGCGACATCACCACGACACGGTTCGAGAGGAACACGGCCTCGGGGATCGAGTGGGTGACGAAGACGACGGCCGCCCCCGTCTCGGCGCAGATGCGCACGAGTTCGTTCTGCATGCGCTCGCGCGTCATCTCGTCGAGGGCGCCGAAGGGCTCGTCCATCAGCAGCAGCCCGGGGCTCTCGGCGAGCGACCGGGCGATGGCGACCCGCTGCTGCATTCCGCCCGACAGCTGGTCGGGATACGTGTCTGCGAAGTCTGCGAGGCCGACCAGGGCGAGCAGTTCGGCCGACCGTGCGGCCCGATCCGACTTGCCGACCTTGTGCAGCTCGAGCGGCAGCTCGATGTTCGCGCGCACCGTGCGCCACGGCAGCAGTCCCGCCTGCTGGAACGCGATGCCATAGGCCTGATCGATGCGCGCCTGCCGTGCCGTCTTGCCGAAGACCTCGATCGATCCGCTCGTGGGCGTGTCGAGGTCGGCGATGAGTCGCAGCAGGGTCGACTTGCCGCATCCGGAGGGCCCGATCAGCGAGACGAACTCGCCCGGCGCGATCGTGAGGTCGACGGCCTCGAGCGCCGTCACATCCATGCCCTTGCGCGCCGCGAATACCTTGCCCACCCCGGCCACGAGCACGGCCGCGGGGCCGGTGGATGCGACGGGCCGGCCGGGCAAGACGGGCTGGCCGGATGCTGTGGGTTCGGTGCTCATGCGGGGGTTTCTCCTCGACGATATCGGCTGAGGGCGAGCCCGATGAGGGCGACCACTCCTGCTGCCAGGAGGCCGACGAACACGGCCCCGAAAATGGGTGCCCACGGCTTCGCGGGGTCTCCCCCGGCCGCGGCGGCATACTCCACGATCATGCGGCCGATGCCGCCGCGCAGCCCGATCGACACCTCGGCGACCACCGTGCCGATGACCGCGTTGGCCGCAGCGAGGCGCAGTGCGGGAAGCAGATACGGCACGCTCGCGGGCAGACGGAGCCGAACGAGGGTCGCGAACCACCCGACCGAATAGCTGCGCATGAGCTCGACGTGGTTCACGTCGGGCGACTCGAGCCCGCGGAGCGCCCCGATCGACACAGGGAAGAACGCGAGGTAGGAGGCGATGAGCGCCACCGACATCCAGTTCTCCCAACTGAACGACCCGACCTCGATCTGCGATCCCCAGCGTTTGACGAGCGGGGCGATAGCGATCAGAGGAACGGTCTGGCTCAGCACGATCCACGGCAGCAGGGCCGACTCCGCCGCGCGAAAGCGCTGCATCACGATCGCGAGCAGCATCCCCACGACGACACCGACGATCCAGCCCACCGCGGCCACGCCGAGGCTGAAGAACGACGCCTGCAGCACGGCCTGCCACATCAGCTCGTCGTCGCCGGCAGACCGCACCGGTCGAAACAGCCTCGCGATCATGTCGCCGATGTGCGGCATCGCCAGATCACTCGTGCGCGGCAGCACCGTGAGATCTCCGAACACCACACCGGTCGCGGGGCCGAGCGCCTTATAGAGTTCCCAGACGGCTGCCAGCACGACGATGCCGAGCACTCCGAAAAGCACGCGTCGGCCGAGCGACGAGCCGGTTCGGATCATGCCTTGGCCGTGATGTGCTCTGCGAGGGCCGGGATGACCGTCTCGCCGTACACGCGGAGGGTCTCCTCCTTGTTGTCGTGCTGCAGGTAGCCGGCGAACTGGGTCACGCCGATGTCTTTGAGCTTCTTCAGCTTCTCGATGTGGTCGTCCGCCGTGCCGAGCAGGCAGAAGCGGTCGACGATCTCGTCGGGAACGAAGGCCGTGTGGCTGTTTCCGGCGCGACCGTGCTCGTTGTAGTCGTAACCCTCGCGGCCTGCGATGTAGTCGGTCAGGGCCGACGGAACCGACGAATCTGAGCCGTACTTCGACACGATGTCGGCCACGTGATTGCCCACCATGCCGCCGAACCAGCGGCACTGGTCGCGCATGTGCTGCCAGTCGTCGCCGATGTACATGGGGGCGGCGGCGCAGAACGCGATCGAATCCGGATCGCGCCCGACGTTCTCGGCGGCGGCGCGCACCGTCTTGATCATCCACTCGGCGATGTCGAGGTCGGCGAGCTGCAGGATGAACCCGTCGCCGACTTCGCCTGTCAGTTTCAACGCGAGCGGGCCGTAGGCGGCGACCCAGACATCCAGTTCGCTGCCGACGCTCCACGGAAAGCGCAGCTCGGCGCCGTTGTACTCGACCGACCGAGAGTTCGCGAGTTCGCGGATCACGTGGATCGACTCGCGGAGTGCCTTGAGGGTGGTCGGCGCGCCGTTGGTGACGCGCACCGCAGAGTCGCCCCGGCCGATGCCCATGATGGTGCGGTTGCCGTACATCTCGTTGAGCGTGGCGTACAGGGATGCCGTCACGGTCCAGTCGCGCGTGGCCGGATTCGTGACCATGGGTCCGACCTTCACCCGGTGGGTCTCGTTCAAGATCTGGCTGTAAATCACATACGGCTCCTGCCACAGGAGGTGCGAGTCGAACGTCCACACGTAGCCGAATCCGTGCTGTTCGGCGAGCTTGGCGAGATGGACCGTGCGCGATGCGGGCGGATTGGTCTGGAGTACTGCACCGAATTCCATGGGTGGTCCTTTAGATCAGGTACTGCGAGAGGCCGCGTTTGATGAATCTGCCGTCGCCCTTGGCGCCGAGATAGCTGTTGTCGTCGACGACGACCTTTCCGCGCGAGAGAACGGTGTCGACGTGTCCGTCGATCTCGTAGCCCTCGTAAGCCGAGTAGTCGAGGTTCATGTGGTGCGTCTTCTCGTAGCCGATCGACGTGTGCCCGTTCGGGTCGTAGACGAGAATGTCGGCGTCGGCCCCGGGCTGGATGACGCCCTTCTTTCCGTACATGCCGAACATGCGCGCCGGAGTCGTCGACGTGATCTCGACCCAGCGCTCCAGCGAGATGTGGCCGTTGACGACGCCCTGGTACAGCAGATCCATGCGGTGCTCGACCGAGCCGATGCCGTTCGGGATCTTGGTGAAGTTACCGACCCCGAGCTCCTTCTGGCCCTTCATGCAGAACGGGCAGTGGTCGGTCGAGACCATCTGGATGTCGTTGGTGCGGAGAGCCTGCCACAGCTGGTCTTGGTGGTGCTCGTGCTTCGAGCGCAGCGGCGTCGAGCACACCCACTTGGCGCCCTCGAACCCGTCGGCCCCCAGGTTGTCTTCGAGCGAGAGATAGAGGTACTGCGGGCACGTCTCGCCGTAGACGTTCTGCCCGGTGTCGCGGGCGGCGGCGATCTGGCCGACGGCCTGCTTCGCCGAGACATGCACGACGTAGAGCGGCGCGCCCGTGAGGTTCGCGAGCATGATCGCGCGGTGCGTGGCCTCCTCCTCCATCTGCCACGGGCGCGAGACGCCGTGGTAGTAGGGCTCGGTGTAGCCGTCTGCGACGAGCTGCTGCGCGAACACGTCGATGGCGGATCCGTTCTCGGCGTGCATCATCGTCATGAGTCCGGTCGCCGCCGACTTCTGCATCGCCTGCAGAATCTGGCCGTCGTTGCTGAGGAACACGCCCGGGTACGCCATGAAGAGCTTGAAGCTCGAGACACCCTCGTCGAGGAGCCCGTCCATTGCGTGAAGCGACTCGGCATTGACGTCTCCGATGATCTGATGGAAGCCGTAGTCGATGGCGCAGTTGCCCGCCGCCTTCTCGTGCCACGCCGCCAGGCCATCCTGAACCCGTTCGCCGTACGACTGGATGGCGAAGTCGACGATCGTCGTCGTGCCGCCCCAGGCCGCAGCCCGGGTTCCGGTCTCGAACGTGTCGGATGCCTCGGTGCCGCCGAACGGCATCTGCATGTGGGTGTGCGCATCGATCCCGCCCGGGATCACGTACTTGCCCGTTGCGTCGATAACCGTGTCGACCGCCGCCGTCAGGTCGGTACCGAGCAGCACCGATCCGGGTTCGAGCACGGCGGCGATTCTCTCGCCGTCGATGAGCACGTCTGCTCGGGCGCGTCCGGTCGCAGAGACGACCGTTCCCCCGGTGATCAGCGTCGTTGCCATGTCGCCCTC
>NZ_CAXVWM010000189.1:0-21389 GCF_964263775.1 Agreia sp.
CAGCCCGCCCCCGGCGCTCGCCCCACCGATCGCGATGCGGGCGGCATCCACACCCCGCTCGGCGGCGTGCTCGGCCAGCCAGCTCAGGCCGGCGTAGGCATCCTCGATCGCGGCAGGCGCCGGATGCTCGGGGCCGAGCCGATAGCGCAGGCCCACGACCGTGATCCCCAGCGTGCGCGCGAAGTCGATGCTGGAGCGCTCGTCTTGAACGGGATCGCCCTGGACGAAGCCGCCGCCGTGGATCCAGAACAGCGCCGGTGCCTCGCCGGTCAGCGTGCGTGGGCGGTAGCTGCGCAGCGAGACCGACGGGCCATGAATCCTCCTCGATTGACGTAACCGTACAGTACGCTCCGCCTCGAGCGTTCGTGCCCGAATACCTCCATTCGCGCGGTTCGCGCGCGAACAGTTGGAGGGATTCGGGCACAGTCGTCTCAGGCCGTGCCGTCGACGTACACCCAGGCTCCGGCGACGCGCGTGAAGGTGCTGACCTCGTGCTGCACGCCGGAGGATCGGCCGTCCGGCGCATCCACCCGGTACTTCGCTCGAAACTCGACGACGCCGTCGGTGTCGTGTTCCGAGCCGCGCTCGGTGCGCACGATCTCGAGCCACAGCCAGCGCGTGTCGGGGTCGATCTCGATCGACGCGGGGCGGGCATCCGGATGCCATGAGCGCAGCAGATAGGCGGCGTCACCCACCGCGAACGCCGAGAACCGAGACCGCATCAGGCGCTCGGCGGTCGGCGCAGCGGCGTCGCCCAGGTGGAGCGGCCGGCAGCACTCGCCGTAGCTCAGGCCGGAGCCGCAGGGGCAACGCGCGTCGGGTTCCACGCGTTCATTATCGGGCGAAGCGCTGCTCGAACGGCTATCCGTGGAACTGCGGGATGATCAGGTACAGGCCGTAGAGCACCGCGGCCACGCACACCGCGAGGCAGGCGAACGCTCCGACGGTGGCGCCGAGCGGGCGGATTCCTCGGGCCGTCGACACGATCGACCCGTCGGCACCCGTGTCGTCGTGGGAGCCGACTGCCAGCAGGCGCAGGCCGACGGCGTAGAACACGACGATCGCCACGGCCGCCGCGAATGCGACGACGAAGACGATGCCGAAGGCCGCCCAGTCGACGCCGAGGAAGTTATCCGAACTCATGGTCAGGCCTTTCCGGTTGAGGTGGAGGTGGTGCCGACGGCTTCGCGCTCATCGTCGTCGACATCGTTGACGTTGTTGTGGGTCACGGGATGCCGCCGGGCGAGGAACACGAATCCCAACCCGCCCGCGAGGGCAAGCACGGCCACGATGATGAGGCCGACGGTGCTGGTGCTCGCAGCCCAGGCGGCGAGCCCGCCGACGAGAGCGGCAGCCGGAAGCGTGAAGACCCAGGCCATGGCGATGCGGCCCACGACACCCCAATGCACGGTCGCCAGCTTCTTGCCGAGGCCCGAGCCGACGACCGCGCCCGACGTGACCTGCGTGGTCGACAGGGCGAAGCCCAGGTGCGACGAGATGAGGATGGTCGCGGCCGAGCTCGTCTCGGCGGCGAAGCCCTGAGCGGGCTGCACATCGGTGATGCGCTTGCCGACCGTGCGCATGATCCGCCAGCCGCCGAGGTAAGTGCCCAGCGCGATCGCTAGACCGCAGGATGCGACGACCCAGAACTGCGGGCCGGTTCCCGACCCCTGGTAGCCAGCCGCGATGAGCGTGAGCGTGATGACGCCCATGGTCTTCTGCGCGTCGTTCGTGCCGTGGGCGAGCGACACCAGCGAGGCCGAGATCGTCTGTCCGTGGCGGAAGCCGGCATCCGACCCGCGGGAGCGGGCCTGTTTGGTGATGCGATACGCCGCGTAGGTCGCCATGAGGGCGACGAGACCGGCGACGAGGGGGGAGAAGAGGGCGGGCAACACGACTTTCGAGAGCACGACGCCGAAGTCGACGCTCCCGAAGCCGGCCCCGATGATCGCCGCGCCGATGAGGCCGCCGAACAACGCATGGGTCGAGCTGGAGGGCAGGCCGAGGTACCAGGTTCCGAGGTTCCAGAGCACCGCCCCCACGAGCCCGGCGAAGATCATGGTGGGCGTGATCTGCACGCCCCCGTCGCCTTCTTTGATGATGCCCTGCGAGATCGTCTTCGCGACCTCGGTCGAGAGAAAGGCGCCGACCAGGTTGAGCACCGCTGAGATCGTGACCGCGACCTTCGGTTTGAGCGCGCCGGTTGCGACGGAGGTCGCCATGGCGTTGGCCGTGTCATGGAACCCGTTCGTGAAATCGAACACGAGAGCGATGGTCACGACGAGCAGAACGGTGATGAGTACATCCACGTTTCTTCGTCCCTTCAGATCGGGTGCTGCTGGGGTGCGTGGGAAGCGGTTCAATCGGCAACCGCGGGCGACGGTACGCTTCACCGGTTAAATCGAGGTGAACGACTGAGATCGAAAGTCCCAGCCGCCGTTAACCTGACCGGCGCACGCTTTACGGCATGTCGATGTCAGAGCCATTCGAACCGCAGATCGAGCGTCACCCCGCAGACCGAGATGAGGAACTCGACCTGCACGACGGGCCGGAGGACGGCCCCGACACGCTGTCCGGAAACGGTGCTGTCGACGACGAGGGCACGCTGCAGCGGCACGAGTCCACGAAAGAGATTCCGTTCCGCCGCCCGACACCGGGTGACCGCCTCACGCCCGAGCAGCTCGAAGCCGAGCTCGACGACGAGGTTCCCTAGCCCTGGTCACATCCGTGCCAGAATCGATTCTGAACTCGACCGTCAGCGTAGCGATGCCGTCGAGGCAGTCGTGAGTCAGCTGACGTGGGTCTTGCTCGGGGTGGGACTCGCGATGGTCCTACCAGCTTCGGTCTGGTCGATCCGCAATCCGAGAGCGAAGGGACAGGCTTTCGGACGCGTTCGCTGGGCGATGTTCGCCCTCTGTCTTGTCGGTGCCGCGCTAGTGGTGACGAACTTTGTTCTAGGGCTCCTCGACTGACTCGCGCTCGCAGCGAAGTGTCGGCGAACCGATCAGCGCAGGGCGACCGGCACCACGTCGCGGCGCTGCCAGCGCACGGCGACGCTCCGCCTGAAGTCGGCGCGCCCGAAGCCCTGGTCGAGTTCGTTCACGATCGCGGCCATCGACGAGGCGAGTCCTCGCTCATCGGACGCGACCACGTTCACCGTCAGCAATCGACCCTCTCGCGTCACCAGCACGCGCCCCGCGCGGGATCGACACGATGAAGCCGTGGGCATCCACCGGAATACGCTGGTAACGGGAGAGCCGGTCGATGAAGATCGACAGGGCGTAGGGGGAGTCGAGCGCGGTGAGGGTCGCCGTCGACGTCTGCATGCGCTTACTGTCGCAGGCGCCGGTGACGCAGCGGTGAACGCGGCGTGACGATGAGGCGGTCACGGATGCCGGGAGGCCCTGATCACGCGTCTGCGTACGGGTCCGCGATTCCGACGTATCGAGTCTCGAGATACTCATCGATGCCCTCGAATCCACCTTCCCGGCCCATTCCCGACTGTTTGACTCCGCCGAATGGCGCGGCCGGGTTCGACACGATGCCGGTGTTCAGACCGAACATGCCGACGTCGAGCTCCTCGGCCAGCCGGAGCCCTCGGTTGAGGTCTCGGGTGAACGCGTAGGCGACCAGTCCGTACTCCGTGTCATTGGCCAGCCGGATGCCCTCGGCTTCGGTGTCGAAGGTGATGAGAGGGGCGACGGGCCCGAAGATCTCCTCGTGCAGGATGGCCGCATCCGCCGGAACGTCGGAGAGGACAGTCGGTTCGTAGAAGTACCCGGGCCCGGAGACGTAAGCGCCACCGAGCGCCAGGGTAGCGCCCGCGTCGACTGCCGACGTAACGAGGTCGTGCACTTTGCCGCGGGTGTTCTCGTCGACCAGTGGCCCGATCTTCGACGCGGGATCCGTGCCGCGCGCGACGGTGTGGGCGCGCATTTGCGCTGTCAGCTTCTCCGTGAACTCCGCGGCGATGCCCCGCTGCACCAGGATGCGATTGGCCGCTGTGCAGGCCTCGCCGCCGTTGCGCATCTTCGCCAGCATTGCACCGGTGACCGCGAGGTCGAGGTCGGCGTCGTCGAAGACGAGCAGGGGCGCGTTGCCTCCCAACTCCATAGACACGCGCAGAACCTGCTCGGCCGCGTCGGCGATGAGTCGCTTGCCCACCGGCGTCGATCCCGTGAACGACAACTTGCGCAGACGGGGATCGCGCACGAGCGGGCCTGTGACGGCGCCCGCGCTCGCGGTCGGGATGACATTGAGCACGCCCGCCGGAAGGCCGGCCTCCTGGAGCACTTGAGCGAACAGCAGCGCCGTGAGGGGAGTGAGCGCCGCGGGCTTCAGCACCATCGTGCAGCCCGCGGCGATTGCGGGCGCGATCTTGCGCGTGGCCATGGCGAGGGGAAAGTTCCACGGGGTGATGAAGAGGCACGGACCGACGGGTCGTTTCATGACGAGTAGACGGCTGCTCCCGTCGGGAGCCTGGGCGAACCGGCCGCTGATCCTCGCGGTCTCTTCGGAGAACCAGCGCAGGAACTCGGCGCCGTAGGCCACCTCGCCCCGCGCCTCGGCCAGGGGCTTGCCCATCTCGAGTGTCATCAGCAGTGCGAAGTCATCGCCCCGCGCCGTGACCGCCTCGAATGCCCTACGCAAGATTTCGGCGCGCTCCCGCGGGGCGGTCTTCGCCCAGGCAGCCTGAGCGGAGACGGCGGCGTTAAGGGCATCGGCGCCGTCGGCGGGAGTGGCGCACGCGATGCTCGCCAGCACCCCCCCAGTCGACGGGTCGATCACGTCGAGCGTGCCGCCGTCGCTCGCGGCCCGCCACGCGCCGCCGATCAGGAGTCCGGTCGGAAGCGAGGCGAGCAGGGCGCGCTCGTCGTCGGGCGTCGGGTTTGCCGAGACGATGCCAGGCGAAGTCGAAGTCGAAGTCGTGACGGTCGGGCTCACAGGGATTCCTCCAGGATTCGGACGATGTCGGCAGCCGTCGGCTGGATCGGGTTGTTCACGGTGACCGAGTCGGCCAGGGTGTCGGCCGCAAGCGATTCGAGGTCGGCGCGGGTGACTCCGAACGAGGCCAGTGTGGCTGTCATGCCCACCCTCGCCGCGAGGTCGGCGATCGCCGTGATTGCGGCCTTCGCATTCTTCTCGTCGCCGGCCGCGGTGTCGCCCGCACCGAGGGCGAAGGCGACCCGGGCGAGGCGTTCCTGCCGCGCAGGCAGGTTGAACCGCAGCACCTTCTCGATGACGATGCACAGCGCGAGCCCGTGCGGGATGTCGAACCGGCCGCCCAGGGGATGGGCAATGCCGTGCACGAGCCCGAGCCCCGTGTGCGAGAACCCCACGCCCGCGATGTGCGACGCGAGCAGCAGTTGTGCCCGGGCCTCGATGTCTCCTCCGTCGGCGACCGCGCGGGGAAGGTGGTCGGCAACCGTCGAGATGACCTGCAGCGCTATGGCGTCGCTGTAGGGGTTGGAGCGCAACGAGACGTAGCTCTCGAGGGCGTGGGTCAGCGCATCCATGCCCGTGGCCGCCGTCGCACCCGGCGGCAGGCCGACGGTGAGCTCGGGGTCGAGCACGGCGGCCCGGGCCAGCGCACTCGACGAGCCGACGTAGAACTTGCGATGGGTGACGACATCGGTCACCACGCCGAACGCGTTGACCTCCGCTCCGGTGCCGGATGTCGTGGGCACGGCCACGATCGGAATCGAGTCGTTCACGAAGTCGCTGCGGTAGTCGAGTTCGATGCTGCGCTGCGGGTTCACGGCGCCGATCGAGATGCCCTTCGCCGCATCCATCGACGACCCGCCGCCGACGGCGACGAGGGCGTGCACGTGCAGGTCTCTCGCGAGGTCGCTGCCGGCGTCAACCGAGGTCGTGGTCGGATTCGGTGTCACGCCATCGAAGATGCTCACAGCGATTCCGGCGAACTCGAGCGACTCCTTCACGGCCGCGACCACGGGTGACGTCGCGAGAAAGGCATCCGTCACGATGAGCGCGCTCGTCGCACCGGTGGCGGCGGTGACCGCGCCGACCTCGCGCACGCGGCCTCGACCGAAGTAGGCGTAGGGCTTGGGATCGAGGTCGAGTTCCATCTCGGAGAGCGGAAACTGCTGCGGGGGCAGGATGCTCATGCGAACACCTCCGAGGATGCGTGCTCGGCGGCGGGCGAGGGCTCCCGACGGAGCGGAATGCCCGTGAGGTCTTCGTAGAGCTTGACCGGCATCATCTCGCCCGCCCTGTCGCCGTACTGCGCCTTGGCGCGGCGGTAGATCTGCTCGACGAGACCCGACAGCTCGGCCGGCACGCCCACGGAGCGAGCCAGGTCGACAGAGAGCCCGAGGTCCTTGCACGCGAGGGCGATGGCGAATCCCTCGTCGTAGTCTCCGTGGTCGAGGATCGAGAGCACGTCGTTCTGCACGAAGTTGCTGTTGGCCGGGCTGGCGATGAGCGACTGGCGCAGAACCTCGAGGTCGACACCGGCCTTGACGCCGATCGACAGCACCTCCGCGGTGGCGACCAGATGCGAGAACCAGAGCTGGTTGATCATGAGCTTCACGGCGTATCCGGCTCCCGCCGCACCCACGTGCAGGATTCGCTCGGGATCGCCCATGGCCTCGAAGACCGGGCGCAGCCGCGCGACATCGTCGGCGTCTCCGCCCACGAAGATCTGCAGCATCCCGGATGCCGCCCCCACCGACATCCCCGAGACCGGGGCATCGAGGATTCGCAACCCGCGCGCGGCGTTCTCGGAGCGAACGCGATCGGCCACCTCGGGCACCGAGGTCGACATGTCGATCCACGTTCCCCCGTCGGCCAGCCCGGCGAGGATGCCTCGGGGGCCGTGCAGCACGGCGTCGACGTGACGGGGCGTCGGCAACATCGTGATGACCACGTCACTTGATGCAGCGACTTCGGCCGGGGTGTCGGCCCACCGGGCGCCCCCCGCGAGCAGCTCGACAGCCGATTCGCGCCGGATGTCGTTGACCACGAGCGAAAACCCCGCGAGCTGCAGGTTGCGGGTCATGCCCGAGCCCATGTTGCCGAGTCCGATGAAGCCGACGGTGATCGGCTGGATTGCGTTCATTTTTCTCTCAATCTTGTTGGGGGGTTTCGTGCGTGGTGTTTGTTTGGGGCGACTCGATGTCAGCCGAGGTCGATCCAGGTCGTCTTCAACGCCGTGTAGGCGTCGAAGGCGTGCAGTGAGCGATCGCGCCCGGCACCCGACTGCTTGACTCCGCCGAAGGGAGTGATTACGTCGGCGACGTCGAACGTGTTGACCCACACCGTTCCGGCCCGCAGGCGCTGCGCGGTCGTGAGCGCGGTGGTGATGTTCTGCGTCCAGACGCTGGCGGCCAAGCCATAGGCGCTCTCGTTGGCCACCCGGATTCCCTCGTCGACGCCCCTGACCGTCGTGACAGCCAGGGAGGGCCCGAAGATCTCCTCCTGGCCGATCCTGCCGGCATTGTCGACGCCGTCGAAGACCGTCGGCTCCACATAGAAGCCGTCTTCGAGCCCGGTCGGGCGCACCCGGTTTCCTCCGTGCACGCTCACGCCCTCCGAGCGTGCGACCTCGGTGTAGCCGAGAACCCGATCGAGCTGCACGCCGCTGGCGATGGTTCCGAGTTGGGTGAGCTCGTCGAGGGGGTCGCCGAGAACGAGGGAGCGGCCGACCTTCAGCACCTCGTCGACGAGTTCGTCGTGCACGGTCTCGTCGACGATGAGCCGACTGCCGCCGTGGCAGGTCTGGCCGGCGTTGTAGAAGATGCCCCAGGCCACGCTCGAGGCGCAGGCTGCGAGGTCCTCTACGTCGGCGAGCACCAGCTGGGCGGACTTGCCTCCGAGCTCGAGCGAGACCTGCTTGCCGTTGGACTCACCCGCGTACGTGAGGAATCCCTTGCCCACCGCGGGAGAGCCGGTGAAGGCCACCTTGTCGACGAGCGGATGCCGGCCAAGCGCCTGGCCCGCCGTACGTCCGTAGCCCGGAACGACGTTGAACACGCCCGCGGGAACGCCCGCCTCCGCGGCGAGCCCGGCCAACCTGATGGCCGACAGGCTCGTGTTCTCGGCCGGTTTCAGCACCACGGAGTTGCCCGCCGCGAGCGCTGGTCCGATCTTCCAGGCCGAGATGATGAGCGGGTAATTCCACGGCACGACGGCGCCGACGACTCCGAGAGGCTCCCGACGCACCAGTGCCAGCGCGTTCTCTGGCGTCGGGGCGACCTCATCGTAGATCTTGTCGAGGGCCTCGGCGTACCACCGGATGGTGCGCGCGGCGTTGGGCACGTCGACGCGACGGGCGTCGCCGATCGGATGCCCCGAGTCGAGCGATTCGAGAAGGGCCAGCTCATCGAGGTTCTCGAGCATGAGTTCAGAGAGCCGGATGAGAACGCGCTGGCGCTCGCGGCGGTCTGCTCGCGACCAGACCCCCGATTCGAAGGCGGCGCTCGCGGCCCGAACCGCGGCATCCACATCGACCGTGTCGCCCGCCGCAATGCGCGTGAACAGGCTGCCGTCGCGGGGCGAGATCGAGTCGAGGGTGGCTCCGTCGGCGGCGTCGCGGTAGTCGCCATCGATGAAGAGGCGGGTCTCGGGCGAGAGGGCGGCTGCGGCCGCTATCCAGTCGGTCATGACTGCACCGTGTATCGCGCGACCGCCTCGTGGTCGATATGGGCGCCGAGTCCTGCGGCGGCCGGCACGACCAGATCGCCCCGGGAGTCGATCATCAGCGGGGTCATGAAGAAGTCGCGTCGCTCCGGCGTCCAGCCGGGCGGGTCGAACGGGAACTCGATGAACGGACCCGCATCCACCCCCGCTGCCACGTGCAGATTGGCGAGCAGGCCGAGCCCGTTGCTCCAGGTGTGGGGGGTGAACAGGCGATGCCGGAGATTCGCCGATTCGGCGACTTGGCGCGCCCGGTACATGCCCACGGCGAGTGCCACGTCGGGCTGGTAGATGTCGAAAGCATCCGCCTCGATGAGCGCCATCAATTCGGGAAGGGAGCGCACCATCTCGCCTCCCGACACCTGGATGCCGGTCTGCGCTCGCACGCGCCGGGCGCCGACCACGTCGACCTGGGGCAGCGGCTCTTCGAGCCAGAGCACCCGAAGTTCGTTCAGCTCGGCGGCGACACGCTGAACGGCGGCGAGCGGGAGTGCGGGCTCGATGTCGCCGGACATGCGCCACATCTGGTTGAGATCGACCATGATCTCGAAGTCGTCGCCGAGTGCCTCGCGGGTGGCGCGCACGGCGGCGATCCCCTCGGCGAGGCGGTCACGGGCTATGCGGATCTTCATGGCCCGGAAGCCGAGTTCTTTGGCCGCGAGGGCCGATTCCACCCGGGCCCCCGGTGACTTCAACTCGCCACACGACGCGTAGGCGGGAAGCCTGTCTTTCGCCCCGCCGAACAGCACGCTGACCGGCAGCCCGGCGACCTGGCCGATGATGTCCCAGAGGGCGGCCTCGAGGGGCCAGTATCGACCGCCGTGAAAGTTGACGGTCTCGAGTCGGCGCACCTGGTTGAGGATCTGCAGCGGGTCGGTGCCGAGAAACAGGTGTTCGTAGGCCTCGAAGCCGTCCATCGTGTCGCCCGATCCGTAGCCGGTGACACCGTCGTCGGTCTGCACCTCGACGAGCGTGGCGGCGAACGTCGTGCGAGGATCCGGATCCCAGGCTGCGGTGAACGGCGGGTCGAGGGGCAGCACGAGTCGTGTCAGCCTGATGGCGGTGATCTTCATAAGGGGTGTCAGGTCTCCGGAGTGTAGAACGGGTTGAAAGGCGATTTGCGAGCCGCGATGACGTCGGCCGTCGAGGGAAGCGAGAGCGTTCCGTTCTCGAGAGCGGTGCGCACCGAGAGACGGTTGTTGGCGAACACCGCGTCGGCATCGTCGGCCACCGGGTTCACCCACACGGCCGCGATGATCACATGGCTGTCTGCTTCGGCGGGCGACAGGATGCCGTCGGCCAGTGCATCGGCGACCCCTGCGGCTATGCCGGCCTGGGCCGGACCCCAGATGAGAAGCCCGTGCGCATCGTTCGAAGGTGCGGACTTGGTGACGAACAGGGTCAACGGTTTCACGGGGAGGGAGGGCTGCAGCACGGTCACGAAGGGAACGTGCCCGGCGCTCGGGGTGGCGAGGGCCGTTGCCCACGCCACCCCGGCCGGCCCCTCGCGGTGACCGAAGACGGTGTTGACGTGCGCGGCGTTCGCTGCGTCACCGACGAAGCTCTCCCCGATCTGAAGGGCCTCGGGCATCTAGATCAGTCCCTGTTCGGTGAGCCAGTCCGTCGCGATGTCCTCGGGGTCGTCGCCATCGACATCCGCCTGCGCGTTCAGCTTCTGCATCTCTTCGGTGGTCAGCAGCGGCGAGACCTCGTCGAGCACGTCGGCGATCTCGGGGTATTTGTCGAGCGTCGTCTGCTTGAGGGTGAAGGCTCCCTGGTAGACCGGGAAGAACGCCTTATCGTCTTCCATGACCGTCAGGTCGAGGGAGGTGATGCGACCATCGGTCTGGAAGACCTCACCGAAGTTGCAGGTGTCGCCCTTGGCGGTCTCGGTGTAGATGACGCCGGTGTCGAGCAACGAGACGTTCGCATCGGGCACGTCGAGACCGTACGCGGCCTTGAGGCCGGGCCAGCCGTCATCGCGGGTGGAGAATTCGCTCTCGATGCAGAATGTCTGTTCGGAGACGGGCAGCTCGGCGATGTCGCTCAGAGTCTTCACGCCGAGCTTCTTGGCCTTGTCGCTGAGGATGGCGAACGCATAGGTGTTGTTGAGGGGCGCGGGGTCGAGCCAGGCGATGCCGTTTTTGGCGTCGGCCTCCTTTGTGGCTGCGAACTGGGCCTCCTCGCCCTGCACTGGTGCCGTATTGCCGTTGTAGGTGATCCACGAGGTCCCCGTGTACTCCCAGTAACCGAGGAAGTCGTCTCCCTCGAGCGCCGCCCGCACGTTGGCGGAGCCGACGACGGAGGTGTTCGCCGTGGTGTCGGCTCCGTGGGCGTTGAGGAGCTGGCTGGTGATGTGGGCCAGGATGTACTGCTCGGAGAAGTCCTTCGCTCCGATTTCTCCGGAAAGGCCCTTCAGCTCGTCGCCCTGGGAGCCGGATGACGAGCCGCCTCCGCCGGAACAGGCGGTGAGGGCGAGGGCGCCTGTGGCCAGGACGGCCAGGAGGGCAGTGGTGGTTCTCTTATTCATGGTGGGTGCTTTCTGTGACGGTGCGATTGCAGGGTGGGGTGGGGGAGAAGCTCTGGGCTAGATGCCTTTGGGGCGCAGCAGGTCTTCGGCGAGTCCGGCGATCCAGTCGATCAACAGGGCGATGCAGGAGACGATGACGGCGCCGGAGATGAGCACGGGAAAGCGCTGCAGCTTGAGGCCGTTGACGATCATGTCGCCGAGGCCGCCGGCGTTGATGAAGGTGGCCACCGTGGCGACCCCCACGCAAAACACCAGCGAGGTGCGGAGTCCCGCGAGGATCACGGGGACGGCGAGCGGCAACTCGATTCGTCGCAGAACCTGGTTGGAGGTCATGCCCATGCCCCGGGCAGACTCGACGACGTTCGGATCGATCTGCGACAGCCCGATCATGGTGTTGCGCAGCACGGGCAGGAACGAATAGGCCACGAGGGCTATGAGCGCGGTCTGGAAGCCGATCTGCCAGATGATCGCCAGCAGGATGATGAACCCGATGGCCGGGGTCGCCTGACCGATATTCGCGATCGTGAGGATGGTTCCCCTGAGTACTCGCGAGGTCGTGCGACTGGCGATGATGCCGGTCGGAATAGCGAGCACGGCCACCAGGAAAGAGGCCACGAATGTGAGCACGAGGTGCTCCCGCGTGCGCAGCACGATGTAGTCCCAGTTCAAGGTGCGCTCCATGATGGAGTCGAGCTGCATGCTGGAGATCCAGAGGAAGAGCCCGAGGAGCACCAGCGCGATGACGATCGGCGTCGCGATCCGGCGGAGGGTCCAGAACCGAGGTCGGCGCAGCACGGAACTGTCGTTTTCCATTGCGGTGCCGCGCGTCTCGTCGACATCGGTATCGACGATGGCCTGAAATGCCATGGTCAGTCCCGCCCGGTCAGCAGCGCGACGTCGGCGCCGAGCGCGGCCGAGATCTGGTCGACGCTGATGGATGCGATGACGCGGCCATCGACATCCGTCACCCCGATCGCCGGCATGCCGGTCAGAACGAGGGAGTCGAGTGCGTCGCGCAGTGTGTCGTCGAATGCGATGGCCATCGGCCCGGCGGCCGCCGACGCCGGCCCGAGTCCTGCCTCGGAAACGGGGATGAGGGCGAGCCGCTTGAGTGCGGCCCCACGACCGATGAACGACGCGACGTAGTCATTGGCGGGCGCGGCGAGGATATTGGCCGGGGTGTCGAACTGCTCGATGTGGGACTTGTCGCTGAGAACGGCGATGCGATCACCGAGCCGCACGGCCTCGTCGAAGTCGTGGGTCACGAAGATGATCGTCTTGCCGATGCTCTCCTGCAGGCGCAAGAACTCGAGCTGCAGCTTCTCCCGCGTGATCGGGTCTGTGGCACCGAACGGCTCATCCATGAGCATGACCGGGGGGTCGGCGGCGAGCGCCCGGGCGACCCCGACGCGCTGCTGCTGGCCGCCCGAGAGCTGCTTGGGGTACCGGTCGGCGAAGGTTCTGGGGTGGAGCTGCACGACAGAGAGAAGTTCGTCGATGCGGTCGCTGATCTTCTGCTTGTTCCAGCCGAGGAGCTTGGGTACGACCGCGATGTTCTCGGCGATCGTCATGTGCGGGAACAGGCCGATTTGCTGGATCACGTAACCGATGTGCCGGCGCAGCTCGTTGGGATCGAGCGAGAGCACGTCCCTCCCATCAATCTGAATCGAGCCCGACGTGGGCTCGATGATGCGGTTGATCATCTTCATGGTCGTCGTCTTGCCGCAGCCGGATGGCCCGACGAACATGATGAGCTCGCCCGGCTTCACGTCCATCGAGAAGTTCTCGACAGCGGCGACGCCCTGGCCGGGGTAGATCTTGTTCACGTCGCGGAGCTCGATGTGGGCACCGCTCGTGTTGCGCACCGTCGTGATCGAGGTCGTTGTCGTGATGGTCGTCGATTTCGACGGGGGGCCGATGATCTTGTCGGCAGGTGTGCTGTTCTGGTTCGTGGAGTCGGTCATGTCAGGCACGGAGCCCCTTCGAGGTGGAGTACTTGGTGATGTAGGTGAACGCCCCATCGACCAGGAGCGCGAGAATGACGACACCCAAGGTGCCTGTCAGTGCGTAGTTGAGGGCGTTCTTCGAGCCGAGGGAGCTCAGTCCTTGGAAGATCATCTGGCCTAGGCCCGGACCGCCTACGTAGGCGCCGATCGCGGCGATTCCGATCGTGAGCTGCGCCGCGACGCGCACGCCGGTGACGATCACCGGCCATGCCATGGGCAACTGGACGGTCAGCATGACGCGTCCCGGGCTCATGCCCATCCCCTTGGCCGATTCCATGATCGCGGGGGAGACCTCGCGGAGCCCGACGACGGTGTTCCGGACGATCGGAAGCAGCGAGTAGAGAGTGAGCCCGATCAGGGTGGGAACCCAGCCGAGGCCGAAGAGCGGGATCATCGCGGCCAGCAGCGCCAACGATGGAATGGTCAGGATGACCGCCGCGCTGGTGACGGCGAGAGAGCGACCGACGGCGTTGTTCCAGACCAACAGTCCGACACCGACGCCGATGATCGTGGCGAAGATCAGGGCGAGGGCGACGACGAGCAGGTGTTCACCGACGAGGGTGAGAATGTCGTCGGACCGGCGACCCCAGAAGGTCAGCAGGCCATCGAAATCGAATCCATTCACGGGTGGATTGTTCTCCTTACTCGACATTGAGCGGATGAGCGCGGAATGGTTCTCCGCAGTACGGCAATAATCCGAGGCTAGGGGCTGGTTATCTTTTGCGCAACTGTCGTTGCGCGTATGTCAACCAATGATGTAAATTGACGACTATGAGCATCCCGTCATCGCCCCGCCGAAACGCCGCCGGACTGCGCCGCGACCTCGATCTACTCGAGGTTCTCGGCTCTGCCGAGGCCGAGGCGAGCGGAGGACTCGGCGTGGTTCGCATCGCTGAGATCGTCGGACGAGACAAGGGGCAGGTGTCGCGAACGCTCGCAACCCTCGCCGATGCGGGCATGGTCGCACGCGACCAGCAAACCCTCGGCTACCGCCTGGGCTTTCAGCTCTACGCGCTCGCAGCGCGTACCCTCGAGTCGCGCCTGGTGCGTGAGGCCACGCCCGCTCTTCGACGAGTGGTCACAGCCACGCACGAGACCGCGCACTTGTGCGTTCTGCGGGGAGACAATGTGCTGACGTTGTCAAGCGAATTGAGCGAATACGCGTTTCGGGGCATCGGCTGGGAAGGTGTCAGTGTCGCGGCCTGGCGCACCTCCTCCGGTCGAGTCCTCATTAGCGACTGGGACGACGATGACCTCCGAGGCTGGTATGAGTTGCACGGCCACGATGGCCGCGTCGTCAGCCCGGTCGCGCCGCGGGAGCACGTGCCGGGCGGCATCCCCTTGCCCGCGGCAGAGGAAGGTCGACCCCTGGTGACCAGCTACCCCGAGCTGAATCGCGAAATCGAGCGTATTCGCAGGCGCGGTTATGCCACCGTCGATGAAGAATTCGAGCTCGGCGTCGTCGGAGCCTCAGCTCCCGTCTACGACTTTCGAGGCAGCATCGTCGCCGCGATCAATGTCAGTGCACCCAAGGCCAGGCTGGGCGTCCACCTCGACGAGGTCGGCGCGCTCATCGCCCGGGTGGCGTCGGAGCTGTCGACGCAACTCGGCTGCGTGAGGTCATAGGTCGGGGCGACGAAGGGCGCGGCGACGAATACTCTTAGCGCTCGCGTCGATGCGGCGAATGTCGGAGCCTCGGGTTAGCCTGCCGTCACCATGACTCTCGAAGCAGCGCGCCCCGCCGTCGACACCGCGCCCGCACCCGCGGCGGTCACCGTCTACGCGCCCGCGCACGAGGTCGACGTGGCGACCACGATGGGTGTGCACAGCAGGGGAAAGGGTGACCCGACCTGCCGCTCGACGCCCGAGGGGTTCTGGCGCACGGTGCGCACCCCGGTCGGCGCCGCCACACTGCTCATGCGCCAGCGCCGGCACGGCATCGAGGCACGGGCCTGGGGCGCGGGCGCGCACTGGGTGATCGAGCGGGTGCCCGCGCTGCTCGGGGCCGACGACGACTGGTCGCAACTGACGCTCGACTCGCATCCGGCCCTCGCAGAGGTGCGCCGGCGCAACCAGGGAATGCGGCTCAGTCGCTCGGGCCTCATCATGGAGGCGCTCGTGCCGGCCATCATCGAGCAGAAGGTCACGACGCTCGAGGCTCACCGTGCCTGGTACAAGCTGATTCGCATTTACGGCGACGTAGCGCCGGGCCCCGCGCCCGCCGGAATGCACGTGGCGCCGCACGCTGACACCTGGCGCGGGGTGCCCTCGTGGCAGTGGCACCGCGCCGGCGTCGACCCGCGTCGCAGTCGCGCGGTGGTGTCGGCGTGTCAGGTCGCGACGGCGCTCGAGCGGGCCTCGACGGTGGATGCGGAGACGGCCGCAAAACGGCTGCAGACCCTGCCGGGCATCGGCAGGTGGACGGCCGCCGAGACGACGCAGCGCAGTCACGCCGACCCCGACGCCGTGAGCGTGGGCGACTACCACCTCGCCGCGCACGTGGGCTACGCGCTCACGGGCTCACCGGTCGACGACGACGGCATGCTCGAACTGCTCGAACCTTGGCGCGGACATCGCCAGCGCATCGTGCGCCTCATTGGGGCCAGCGGCTTCGCGAAGCCGAGGCACGGGCCGCGCATGAGCATTCAAGACCATCGCGGGCACTGACCTGCTCGGAGTCGGTGAGAGTTCACAATGAAGAGTAGGGCGCCGCAGCGAGCGACCCAAGCAAAACCAGAGCCTCGGCGCTCGGCGAACCCGGCTCCGCGCGGTAGACCACCAGCTCCTGTCCGGGAGCGGCGCGCACATCGAAGGAGTGAGCCCGTAGCGTGAGCGGGCCGACGGCCGGATGGACGAAGCCTTTGCGTTCGGGCCGTTTGCCTCGAGCATCCGCCACGGCCCACAGCCGACGGAAGTCTTCGCTCGATGCCCGCAACTCGTCGAGGACTGAGCGAAGCCTCGGCTCGTCTGGCGCCGCTCCCGCGGCGAGCCGCAAGCCGGCCACGGTCGCGCGGGCAGCGGCATCCCACTCGGCGTAGAACCGCCGGGCCGCGGGGTCGAGAAACACGATCCTGGCCAGATTGTCATTGTGGCTCGAGTGCTCGAAGAGTGCGCGGCCGAGCGTGTTGGCCGCGAGCACGTCATACGCCCGGCCCAGAACGAGCGCGGGATGCTGGGACCACGAGTCGAGCAATGCGAGAAGCTCGGGATCGGCTCGCTCCGTGCTCGAGGCGGCCGGCGCGGGCGCCAGACCGGCCAGCCTGAACAGGTGGATGCGGCCGTCGTCGTCGAGGCCGAACACCCGCCCGAGCGCGTCGAGAACCTGAGGCGACGGCCGACTCTCGCGCCCCTGCTCGAGGCGCACGTAGTAGTCGGCGCTGACCCCGGCGGCCACGGCGACCTCCTCGCGCCGCAACCCCGCCACTCGACGGCGAGCCCCGCCCGGGAACCCGGCATCCTCGGGCCGTCTGGCCGCTCGCTGAACTCTGAGGTAGTCACCGAGTTCGCTGGTCATCTGGCCAGCCTAGATCGCTGGCGACGACGCGGGTGGGTGCGGTGCACCCAGGATGCCTGCGGCCTGTCGCCGATGCCGCTGCGGCCTCAGTGTGGCAACCATGAACTCACACACCGAACAGAAGATCGTGCTCGTCACCGGAGCGAGCAGCGGAATAGGCGCCGCGACCGCCGAACGGCTCGCTGCCGATGGCCACCACGTGGTCGTGGGTGCCCGCCGCCGCCCGCAGCTCGACGAGCTCGTCGCACGAATCGCGGCTGCCGGCGGCACGGCTCAGGCAGTCGACCTCGACGTCACTGACATCGAGGGCCACCGAGCCGTCGTCGATGCCATCGCGGCCGAGCACGGCCGCCTCGACGTTCTCGTGGCGAATGCGGGCGTCATGCCGCTCTCGCGACTCGACGCGGGACTCGTCGATGAGTGGAAGACGATGATCGACGTGAACGTGCTGGGCCTGCTGCACGGAATCGCCGCCGCTCTTCCGCACTTCACCGCCAGGGGGAGCGGCCATCTGGTCACCATGGCGTCGGTCGGGGCGCACGAGGTTTCGCCCACGAGCGCCGTCTACTCCGGGTCGAAATTCGCGGCCTGGGCCATCAGCGAGGGCCTCAGGGTGGAGTCGCCGGCAGGCATCCGAGTCACCACGATCTGCCCCGGTGTCACGACGAGCGAGCTGGCCGACTCGATCAGCGACCCGAAGGCCCGCGAGGCGATGGTCGCCTACCGGGCCCATGCCATCCCGGCGTCGAGCATCGCTGCGGCCGTCGCCTTCGCCATCGCCCAGCCGGCAAACGTCGACGTGAACGAGATCATCGTGCGCCCGGCGGCTCAGCGATGACCTGATCACGGTGCGCCCCGCCTCCGGCCGATGGGGGCACCCACGCCATATCCTCGAAGGGTGACCTCCGCGAACCCGAACTCGCCCGAATTCGAGGCCGACCCGAGCCTCACCCCCGCCGATCTCGCGGCGCCCGCCGTGGCGCTCGCGCGCCGCTGGCTCGACGAGTCGAAAGACGTGGCGCCCGATCCGGCCGCCGAGCGTCTCGCCGGTGTCCTCACAGATCCCGACGGCCTCGCTTTCACCGTGGGCTTCGTCGACGGCGTCGCCCGGCCCGAAGACGCAGCGGTCGCGGCCAAGAACCTGCAGACCATCGGCGCTCGCGTTCCCGCTTTTCTGCCCTGGTATCTGCGCAGTGCCGTGGCTGCCGGCGGTGTCTTCGGCGAGGTGGTTCCGGGCGTCGTGGTTTCGGCGGCCCGCACGGTTCTGCGGCAGCTGGTCGGCCACCTCGTCGTCGATGCGACGCCCGCGAAGCTCGGGCCGGCCATCCAGAAGCTGCGCGCCGACGGATCGCGACTCAACCTGAACCTGCTCGGTGAGGCCGTGCTCGGCAGCGCGGAGGCCCGCCGCCGACTCGAGGGAACCGAGAAGCTGCTCGCCCGGCCCGACGTCGACTACGTGTCGGTGAAGGTGTCGGCGATCGCGAGCGACCTGTCGATGTGGGCTTTCGACGAGACCGTCGAGCGCGTGGCCGAGACCCTGCTGCCGCTGTATCGCATCGCGTTGCCTGCGAACAAGTTCATCAACCTCGACATGGAGGAGTACCGCGACCTCGACCTGACCCTCGCGGTCTTCATGAGGCTGCTCGATCGCGAAGAGCTGCTGGGCTATGAGGGCGGCATCGTGCTGCAGGCCTATCTGCCGGATGCGCTGGGCGCGATGCAGCGCCTGCAGCACTGGGCGGCCGAGCGTCGGTCGCGCGGCGGGGCTCCGATCAAGGTGCGCGTCGTGAAGGGCGCGAACCTCGCCATGGAGCACGTGGATGCGGCGCTGCACGGCTGGCCGCTCGCCACCTACGGCTCGAAGCGCGAGACCGACACGAACTACAAGCGCGTGCTCGAGTGGGCGCTGACCCCCGAGAGCACCGACGCCGTGCACATCGGAGTCGCCGGCCACAATCTCTTCGACATCGCGCTCGCGCGGCTGCTGGCTGCGCACCGTGGCGTGACCGAGAGCATCGACTTCGAGATGCTGCTCGGCATGGCCACGGGGCAGGCAGACGCCGTGCGCCGCGACGTGGGGCAGTTGCTGCTCTACACGCCGGTGGTGCATCCGAAGGAGTTCGACGTGGCGATCAGCTACCTCGTTCGGCGCCTCGAAGAGAACGCCAGCGATGAGAACTTCATGTCGAGCGTGTTCGACATCGCGACCAGCGAAACCGCGTTCGAGCACGAGAAGAACCGCTTTCTGGCGTCGGTGGATGCGTTGGGTGCCGACGAGCCGACACCGAACCGCACGCAGGATCGCAGCGACCTGTCGAAACTCGCCCGCGCGAGCGAGTTCGAGAACGCGGCCGACACCGACCCGTCGCTGGCGGCCAATCGCGGCTGGGGCCGACGCATCCTGTCTCTGGTCGGGCCCGGCAATCGCATCGGCGTCGACACCATCGACGCGGCCGTGGTGACCGATGCCTCGGTTCTGGATGGCATCATCCACTCGGTGCGCGCGAGCGGGGCCCGCTGGGGCGCGCAGACCGGGGCCGAGCGGGCCGCCGTTCTGCGGCGCTCGGCGCTGGCGCTGGAGGCGAATCGCGACCGGCTCATCGAGGTGATGGCGGCCGAGACCGGCAAGACGATCGCCGAGGGCGACCCCGAGGTCAGCGAGGCCATCGACTTCGCGAACTACTACGCCGCCCGCGCAGAAGAACTCGACCGCGTCGACGGCGCTGTTTTCGTTCCGTCGGCGCTCACCGTGGTGACGCCCCCGTGGAACTTTCCCGTCGCCATCCCGGCCGGGTCGATGCTGTCGGCGCTCGCGGCCGGCAGCGGCGTCATCATCAAGCCCGCACCGCAGGCGCGCCGCTCGGCCGCCGTGCTGGTCGAGGCCCTCTGGGAATCCGGCATCCCGCGCGAGCTTCTCGCCCTCGTCGACATCGAAGAGGGCGATCTTTCTCGGCAGCTCATCGCGCACGAGAGCGTCGACCGGGTCATTTTGACCGGGTCGTACGAGACCGCGAAGCTGTTCCGCTCATGGCGGCCCGAGCTCGACCTGCTCGCCGAGACGAGCGGCAAGAACGCCATCGTCGTGACGCCTTCGGCCGACCTCGACCTGGCCGTCGCCGACATCGTGAAGAGCGCGTTCGGCCACGCAGGCCAGAAGTGCTCGGCCGCATCGCTTGTGATTCTCGTCGGCTCGGTCGCGCGCTCCGAGCGCTTTCGCCGGCAGCTCGGGGATGCGGTGTCGTCGCTGCGGGTCGGCTACGCATCCGACCCCCTCACCGACATGGGCCCGCTGATCGAGTCCGCCGAGGGCAAGCTGCTCGAGGCGTTGACGGTGCTCGGCCCGGGCGAGAGGTGGCTCGTCGAGCCGGTGCGGCGCAGCTCTGATGGGCGACTCTGGACCCCGGGCGTGCGCGAGGGCGTGCTTGCGACATCGCCGTTTCACACGACCGAGTACTTCGGCCCCGTTCTCGGAATCATGCACGCTTCGACGCTCGAGCAGGCGATCGGGTACCAGAACGGCACCGACTACGGGCTGACCGCAGGCATCCATTCGCTGGATGCCGCCGAGATCGAGCAGTGGCTGGCCACGGTCGACGCGGGCAACCTTTACGTCAATCGTGGCATCACCGGTGCCATCGTCGAGAGGCAGCCGTTCGGCGGGTGGAAGCGCTCTGCCGTGGGCGCGGGTGCCAAGGCCGGCGGCCCGAACTACCTGGTGCACCTCGGAACGTGGACGACCGAGGAGGGCGAGCCCAGCCAGGGCCTCAGCAACGCCGGGCTCGACGGAAGGGTCGCAGCGCTGCTCGACTCGGCACAGGCCGGCCTCGACTGGACCCACTTCGATATCGCCCGCCGCGGGGCCAAGAGCGACGCGGTCGCCTGGTCGAACTCGTTCGCTTTCGTCGACCGCGCCGGCCTCGGAGTCGAACGCAACGTGCTGCGCTACCGGCCGGTTCCGGTCACGGTTCGACTATCCGACGACGGTGAGCGGCACCAGCTGCTGCGGGTGCTCTCGGCGGCGACGCTGGCCCGGGCGAAGGTCACGGTGTCCTCCGCGCACAAGCTTCCGCGTCCGATGCGGGCGCTGCTCAAGGAATGGGGTGTGCGCGTCACGATCGAGAACGACGAGGCGTGGCTCGCCCGGGTCGCCGCAGACGGGGTTGCGACCCCGCGCATCCGGCTTATCGGCGGATCGTCCGCCGCGGTCGCCGTAGCCCTGGGCGCCGAACCCGATGTCGCGGTGTACGCCGGCGAGGTCACCCGCGCCGGTCGAATCGAGCTGCTGCCGTTCGTGCGAGAGCAGTCGGTGTCGATGACGAACCACCGCTTCGGCAACCCGAGCGCCCTGAGCGACGGGCTGATGTAGCCGCAGCCAGTACCGTCAGATGGCGCGAATCGACCGAAAACGCGGTCGATAGGTTGATATCTGACAAGCGGAATCAAGGGCTGGGCTGCCATGTGGCGGCAATCGACCCTCGACCCACGGCATAGGTAGGTGTGTGACACATGGCCTGACCGGCGCGGCGCGGCGCGGTCGAGTCCCGCCGCCGACACCTCGTGTTCACAGTGCCGCGCTAGCATGCGGCCGTGAGTACACCGCGGTTGGCGCGTCGCCTCGGCCTCGGCGACGCCGTGTTCATCGGCCTCGGATCGATGATCGGGGCCGGAGTCTTCGCGGTGT
>NZ_CAXVWM010000190.1:0-7065 GCF_964263775.1 Agreia sp.
GTAGCGGGTCTCCTCGCTCAATCCGCCCGCACCCTGCGGCAATCCGAGTTCGCAGCCCTGCGCATCCTCGCCGGTCTCGACAGGGCCGATCGCGAGTTGCTGCTGCTCTCGGCCGATCGCTTCACCCGGGCCGACCCCCGCACGACGAGCCGCACGGGTGAGACCCCCGGCCCGGCGTCCGGCTCCGGAGTCTCGGCGGATGCTCGCCGCGCGCTGCTGCAGAGGTTCGGCCTGTTCGGCATCCGGCTCGCGATCGTGCTCATCGCCGCCGGCATCGACGATGCCGAGGATCTGGCGCACGAACTCGCCCGTCGCAGCGGACTCGACGAGCTGATGGCTCTCGTGTCGCGTCAGTTCCAGGCACGCGCCGACCTCCTGAAGGCCCGTACGGCCCTCGCCGCAGTCGAGCGCCTGGTGCAGGAACACCCGCGCGAGAACACGGACGACCTGCTCGCCTCGATCGAACGCCTCCAGTCCAACACCCATGACTTTCTCGAGTTGCGCCTTCTGGCGACCCTGCGCACCGAACCCATCACGCTGACGGCCGATCTCGTGGCCGAGGGAGAACGTCTGCTGGGCGGCCAGGGGGTAGCCGTGCACGATCGGCTCGGACTCACCGAGGACGCCGCCGATTCCGACGTGCGATCCCGGGCGGTCTTTCACCTCGATCGCTGGCGCGCGCTCGCCGAGAGCCCGCTGAGCGACCGGGCGGTCACCGAGGTGTGCCGCACGATCGCCCGCAGCTGCGAGGGCGTCGTCGCCCAGCTGACCGCCACCGCGACGGTCGAGCCCGCACGGACGCGCCTATTTCTCGCGTCGGAACCAGGCTCGCGTACCGGGTAGGAAGCTGGCGAGGAAGCCCGCGACCGCCAACAGCAGCTGCGCGGCGAGGAGCGCGCGCAAGAAGACGCCGTCGACGTCGTCGCCGACTATCAGGGCGTCGGCCACGATGGCGACGATCGCGTGCACCACAAGCATGGGCAGCTGCACGAACCGGATCCACCCCCGGCCGCGGAGCATGGAGAAAAGCAGGGCCAGCTCGACGAGAAGAACGACGAGCACGGCACCGAGGCTGCCCCAGAGAACGATGTTCGCCGCTGTCTCGAGCGTGTCCGCATCGCGATCGGGGTCGAGGTCGCGAATCACATCTTGGATGCGATCGGTCTGGTTGCTGCGCGCGAGGAACGCGAAGAGGGCCACCATGACGCCGGCGACGAAACTGCCGAACCACAGGTAGCGCGAGGCCTGGATGGCTCCGCTCGGCAGAACGGGCCTGATGATGGGGGCGCTCGTGTTGTCGCTCATGACCGGGCGCGGCGGCGGCGAACTCGACGGCCGGGGACGCTTGTCGGGAGGTCTCAGCGGAGCGGGCTCGTGTTGACTCGTCGCGTCGAGATCGTTCAGGGGTTCGTCAGACATGTGCTCACCCTATTCTCGCGGCGGATATCGCCGGGAACGTCACTTGCCGTCTGCCTTGCCCTCGGCGATGTACGCCAGGCGACGCAGAGTCTCGACGTTGCGGATGTAGAGGCCGATGTCGAGCAGCGCGGGAGGCACGAGCACCCCCGGGCCCTTGACCGCCTTCTCTGTGATGCGCACCACGCAGCCATCGCCGCGCGGCTTCACGTCGATCTGAACCCGCGCCTCGCCGATGGGCCACCCCTTGGGCTGGATGACCATGCGCCGGGGCGGATCCCACTCGAGCATGGTGGTCTCGTCATCGATGACGGCGGGCCACGAGCCGAAGGAGTGGTGCAACTGCGCGCGTTCGGCGGGCCAGGTGACGTCGACGTCGCGCATGCGCGACGCACCCACCACCCAGGTCGGAAACAGCCACCCGTCGGCGAGCACAGAGAAGACGTCGTGCGGGGAACAGTCCATGGTCCTGACGTTTGTCGACATAAGACCCAAGCGTCGGGCATCCGGTGGTATCGATCTAGGGGTTGCGCGGCGACGCGGTGCATCTACGCCATTCGAGCCGCTGTGTCGACCGGGGGCCGAACGGGGGCGCGGGAGTGCACACTCGACCTCGTGCGCACTCGGTGCGCCGCAACAGGAGGAGTGTGTACATGAGTCGTGGAGTCGCCGTCGTCACCGGAGGAACCGCCGGCCTCGGCCGAGCCATCGTGCGGGAGCTCGCCGACCGTGGCTGGGACGTGGCCGTGCTCGCTCGCGGCGAGGACGGACTTCGCGGGGCCGAGTCGGACATCCGCATTCGCGGGGGTCGGGCGTTGGGCATCAGCACGGATGTCGCCGATCGCGAGGCCGTGGAATCGGCAGCCGATCGCGTGGAGGCGGAGCTGGGCCCGATCGAGCTGTGGATCAACGACGCGATGGTCGGGGTCTTCGGTGAGTTTCTGACGACGGCGCCCGAAGACTTCGAGCGCACCACGCAGGTGAACTACTTCGGCTTCGTCAACGGAACCCGGGCGGCCCTGAAGCGCATGGTGCCTCGGCAACGTGGTCACGTCATCCAGATCGGATCGGCGCTCGCCCATCGGGGCATTCCGCTGCAGGCGGCCTACTGCGGCGCGAAGCACGCGATCAAGGGCTTCACCGAATCGGTGACCACCGAGCTCCTGCACGCGAAGAGCCCGGTGCGCATCTCCAGCGTCGACATGCCCGCGCTCAACACCATCCAGTTCAACTGGGTGAAGACGCAGCTGCCCCATCACCCGCAGCCCGTGCCCCCGATCTACCAGCCCGAGGTCGGTGCCAAGGCCGTGGCCGACGTCGCCGATCGGCCGCGCCGCCGCACCTGGGTGGGAGAGCCGACGATCAAGACCGTCTTGGGAAACCGCTTCATCGCCGGTCTCCTCGATCACTACCTGGCAAAGACGGGCTACTCGGGGCAGCAGGCGCCCGAGAAGCTCGAGGCGATGCTGCCGAACAACCTCTACGAGCCGGCGTCGGGCGACAAGGGTGCGCGCGGCATCTTCGGCAGCGAGTCGCGCAACGGGAGCCCGGCGACCTGGGCGATCGGCCACCGCAAGACGACCGCGGCCGCGGCAGTCGGCGTCGGAGGGGCCGTTCTCGGCGGGGCGGTCGTTGCAGCCACGGGCGTGGTCTCGCGACTGCGCCGGCCGTAGGCTGAACCGCATGAGCGAAGTGGATGCGGTCGTCGTCGGAGCAGGACCGAACGGTCTGGCCGCGGCCGTGACCCTGGCTCGCGCAGGGCTCTCGGTTCGCGTCTTCGAAAAGAACTCGACGATCGGCGGGGGCGCACGGTCGAAAGAGTTGACCCTGCCGGGCTTTCTGCACGACGTGTGCTCGGCTGTTCACCCGATGGCCCTCGCATCCGGATTCTTTCAACGATTCGGCCTGCAGAAGCGCATCGAACTCGCACTGCCCGACGTGTCTTACGGGCATCCGCTCGACGGGGGCCGAGCCGGCATCGCCTACCATGACCTCGCGCGCACGGTCGGGGCCCTCGGTCGAGACGGCGCCGCGTTCCACTCGCTGATGGCGCCGCTCGTCGAGCGCGCCGACCAGGTGGCGCGACTCGCGGGCTCGAATCTGCTGACGGCGCCGCGCCAGCCCATCACGGCCGCGCTGTTCGGCCTGCGCGTGCTCGAACAGGGCCTGCCCACGTGGAACCTCCGCTTTCAGGGAGATGTCGCGCCCGCGATGCTGGCCGGTGTCGCGGCCCACGCCATCCGGCCCATGCCCAGCCCGATCACGGCAGCGGCCGCCCTCAGCCTGGGCAGCTACGCCCACGGCCGCGGGTGGCCCGTTCCCATCGGCGGCAGCCAGGCGATCGTGGATGCGATGGCCGCCGACCTCGTGGCGCACGGCGGGCAGATCGAGACGGATGCCGACATCCGCTCGCTCGATCAACTGCCGTCGTCGACGGCCGTGCTGTTCGATACGACTCCGCGCGCGCTGGTCGAGATCGCGGGTCGACGCCTGCCGACGGCGTACGCGAACTCATTGCGCGCGTTTCGCTACGGCAACGGCGTGGCCAAGGTCGACTTCGCCCTGTCGGGACCCGTGCCCTGGACGAATTCCGAGCTGCACAAGGCGGGAACCGTGCACGTGGGCGGAACCCGCGCCGAGATCGCGGCATCCGAAGCAGAGGTCGCGGCGGGCCGGCACACGGCCAACCCCTATGTGCTCGTGGCCCAGCCGTCGCGCTTCGACTCGTCGCGCGCGCCCGAGGGCAAGCATGTGCTGTGGGCATACACGCACGTGCCGCGCGACTCGACCATCGACCAGACCGAGGCCATCATCACGCAGCTCGAGCGGTTCGCCCCGGGCTTTCGTGATCTGATCCTCGCCTCGGCGAGCATGACCGCGAAAGACATGGAGAACTACAACCCGAACTACATCGGCGGCGACATCGCGGCGGGCGCCGCCACCCTCGCCCAGCTGGTACGCAGGCCCGTGCTGTCGCTCGATCCGTGGCGCACCCCGGCATCCGGCGTCTATCTCTGCTCGTCGTCGACCCCGCCGGGGCCCGGCGTGCACGGGCTCGCGGGCTGGTACGCGGCGAAAAGCGCCCTCGCGCACAGCTTCGCAATTCGACGGGCGCCGTCGCTCGCCCCGTAGACGGTTTTGCGTCTGTACGCCGCAGGGACGATGGGCGAATTCAGGCGACGACGGCGTCGCGACGACGCAGCGTGCGGCTCATCTTGCGGATCTCGTGGCGGGCCTGCCGCTCGAGCGTCGTGCCGGGGTGGGCCCGGCGCACCGCTTCGAGCGCGTCTACCGTCAGTCGTGGGCCGATCACGCGGCGCAGCGCATACATGGCCTGCTGCGCGACGTCTGGATCGTGCACGAGCGTGCGCAGCGCGCGTTCCGTCTCGACTGCGCGCCTGAATCGCGGCAGGCCCAGCACGACCTGCTGGCGATTAACGCCGTAGCGCTTGTCGGCAACGATGTCGAGAAGCGCGGACACCTCGCCGAGCGGGGCGGCGTGCACAAGGGCCTCTCCGAGCTGCCACCCCACGCGGCCCCTCGTCACGGTTCCCCAGGTGAGGAACGACTCGTGGAGTGCGCCGAACGCGGCCGGGCGGGCAGCCGGGTTCTTCAGGTGCAGGGCGACGATCTCGACAACGAGGGGGTCGGTGAGCCGGGGAAGCACCCCGACCAGAACCGGAGTGGCAGCCCGGGAGTCGAATCCTGTGGCGCCGAAATAGCGACTGTCATTCACGAAACGGCCGAAATCATCGGCGCCCGTGACGTCGGCTTCGGCGAGGAGGCGGCGCACGAGGGCGCGCTCATCGGCGGTCGACGTAGTGGGCATGGAGTCGACGATACCCAATAACTGAGGATTTATCACACTTGCTCGTCTGAACGCGGTCCCGGCTCGGCGACTGCCGCGACACAATGGAGTCATGAGCGAGATCGACGACGACCCACAGCCGAACAGCGCCGTCACCGACCCCGAACTGGTCTCTCTGGTGCAGCGGCTGGTCGAGATCGACTCGTCGAATCCCGACCTGGGAAGCACGGGACGCGGTGAAGCGGCCGTCGCCGACTTCATCACCGGCTGGCTGGCGCCCCACGGATGCGAGATCTCCCGACTCGAGGCCTCGCCCGGTCGGCCGTCGGTCGTCGCAATCTGGCGCGGCTCAGGAGGCGGCCGAACGCTGATGCTCAACGGACACATCGACACCGTCTCGCTCGACAGCTATGAGGGCGACGGCCTCGCGCCTGTGGTGCGCGAGGGCGCGATGTTCGGCCGCGGCAGCTACGACATGAAATCGGGGATCGCCGCGATGATGATCGCGGCATCGACGGCCGCCGAACGCCCGCATCGCGGCGACATCGTTCTCGCGCTCGTCGCCGACGAGGAGTTCGAGAGCGCGGGCACCGTCGAGGTGCTGAAACACGTCACGGCCGACGGCGCCGTCGTCGTGGAGCCCAGCGACGGCGAGGTCACCCTCGCGCATCGCGGTCTCGTCTGGCTCGACGTCGTGATCACCGGACGGGCCGCGCACGGATCCCGCCCCGACCTCGGCCGCGACGCGATCGTGCAGGCGGGCCGATTCCTCGCCCGACTCGGAGATCTGGCGCGCGACCTCGCGAGCCGCCCCGGGCATCCGATTCTCGGCTCGGCCAACGTGCACGCGTCTCTCGTGCGCGGCGGCGTCGAGATGTCGAGCTACCCCGCCGAGTGCACGGTCGGGGTCGAGTGGCGCACCCTGCCCGGCCAGGATGTCGACACCGTCGTCGCCGAGATCGACGCGCTGCTGGTCGCGGTGTCGGCCGAGCATCCGGGATTCTCGTGTCGCATCGTGCCCGGCCTCACCGAGCCGCCGTTCGAGGCCGACCGCTCGTCGGCCGTGGTGCACAGCGTGCTCGCCAGCGTCGAGGCGGTCACCGGGCGTGCGCCCGTGCTACGCGGCGAACCGTTCTGGACCGACTGCGCCCTGCTCGCCGAGGCCGGCATTCCCGCCGTGCTCTTCGGCGTGACCGGCGGCGGTGCCCACGCGGCGACCGAGTGGGTCGACCTGGCCTCGGTCGAGACGGTGGCCCGGGTGCTCGAGCGCACGATCGGCGATTTCTGCGCGTAGCCGTCAGCGCAGGGGCTCGATCATCGCCGGGCCGTTGTTCTTCACCGAGTTGACGTCTTTCGACACCTCGTAGTGCTGCAGTTCGTGGGCGACCTCGAATGAGTCCCTGTCGAGCAACGCGAGCAACTCGTCTCGTTCGAGCGCGTCGCCGAGCCACGCGTCGTAGCCGTCGGGTGTGAGGAACGCAGGCATGCGATCGTGCACCTCGCCCGGGGCGACGTGCGCGTCGCGCGTGATGATCGCCATCGAGATCGTCCACTTGTCGGGGGAATCTTCGGGCTTCGACTTGTCGGGCCACGCCGACAAAATGCCCGCCATGGCGAGGCCGCGATCGGGCGCGTAGATGAAGTGCGGCTGCTTCGAGCCGTCGGGCAGGATGGTCCACTCGTAGTAGCCGGCAGCCGGCACGATGCACCTCTTGCCGAGGAACGCGTTGCGGTACATGCCCGACGTCGCCACCGTCTCGATGCGGGCATTGATGGGCTGCGGCCGCTTCTTCAGGTCGGGGTACCAGCTGGGAACGAAGCCCCAGCGCACCGGCTCGAGC
>NZ_CAXVWM010000191.1:0-11899 GCF_964263775.1 Agreia sp.
GGTCGGGGTGTTCCTGGTCATCGCCGCAGCCTGCGCCGTGGTGGCCGGAGCGTTCCTCGGCCTCACGCCACTGCCGAGCATCGCCGGGTGAGAGAGCACGGCGTCCTCTTGTACGCCCTCAGCCGATCCTCGTCGTAGAGCGACGAGCAGGGGGCCGAGGCTGCACAACTTCGCAGCGACTACCGTCGCGCGAGCGCGATCTGCAGCAGCGCCTCGGCGAGCTCGAGGTGCCAGCGCGCTTGGCGCAGGTCCGTGCCCCACGCGTAGATGCCGTGGTCGGCCACGATCAGGGCGGGCACGTCGTTGCCGCCGCAAACCGGCCGCACATACAGCGCCTCGAACGCATCGCCCAGCAACGCCATGTCTTGTCCATTCGCGATCACGGGAATCGTCACCGTCTCGCCGTGGGCCGAGTGCCCGAGTCCCTTCAGCATCTCGAGGTCGCGCAGCACGACGCCGTCGGGCCACAGATGCCCGGCTGTCACGGCCGCGAGCGCGTGAACATGGATGATCGCTGCCGCACCCGTGACCCCCGCGATGCGCGCGTGCAAGCCTGCCTCGGCCGAGGGTCGCTGCTCCGAACCACCCTCGCCGCGCACGCCGGCGCCGTCGGAGTCGACGACCACGATGTCGGCGGGCGTCAGTTCCCCCTTGTCGAGACCGGATGCCGTGACCGCCAGCCGAAGCGGGTCGCGCCGCAGCGTGACCGACAGATTGCCGGCCGTTCCGGGCATCCAGCCACGCGCGGCGAAGCGCGCGCTCTCGGCGGCCAGCGAAGAACCCGCGCGCGCGAGTACCTCCTCGGTCACGGGACCGCCCTCGAAGACGCTCACGGAGCCGTGACCTCGACGTGCTCGAACGACGAGACCACGGGGGCGGTTCCGAAGTCGGCGCCGAAGAACGGCTCGCCCTCGCGCGAGAACGCGACCACCTGCCATCCGGCGTTCTGGGCGGCGCGCACCTCGTCGGGGTTGTCGGTGAAAAAGACGATGTCTGCCGGCTCGACGCCGAGCCGTGCCGCGATCGTGTCGTACGACGCCGCCACCTTCTTGGGGCCCGCGTTGACCGTGTCGAAGTAGTCGGTGATCAACGGCGTGAGGTCGCCCTCGGGCGAGTGCCGAAACCACGGCACCTGTGAGGTGACCGATCCCGACGAGAAGACCGCGACCTGCACGCCGTTCGAATGCCAGGCGCGCAGGCGCGGAATCACGTCGTCGAAGAAGTGCGAGTTGATCTCGCCGCGGCGAAAGCCCTCGGCCCAGATCTGGCCCTGCAGCGTCTTGAGTGGCGTCGCCTTCACATCCTGCGCCATCCAGTCGTGCAGCACGCCGACGACCTGCTCGGTATCGGCCCCCGACGGGAGCCCTGCGTCGGCGATCGCCTGCGCGCGCGCCTCGGCGACGGCGGCGTCGTTCGCGTGCGCCTCGAGCCAGCTCTGCAGGCGCGGGCGGGCGTAGTCGTAGAGGTCGCCCAGGATGAACCCGGCCGCGCTCGTGGTGCCCTCGAGGTCGACCACGAGGGTGCGCGCGGTCAGCGAGAGGAATGCGGTGTCGGTCACGATAGTGCTCCAGGGTCGTTCGTCGGCAGGGTGAGCGGGGTGACGGTTCCGGTCACGATCCAGTGCCGGGCCGCGTCGAAGACGGCGCGCTGGGCGAGCGGCGCGGCGTCGGACGGCAGGGTCTCGAGGTCGGCGGCGTGCGACCAGCCGGCGACTCGGCGCATCGCCTCGACGCCGGCGAAGCGCCAGGCATCCGCTCGCACGCTCTCGAGAAAGTCGTCGTCGAACGACACGGAAGCGTCTTCCCAGACCTCGACGAAGGCCTGCCAGCTCGCCGCGATGGCGTCTTCGCGGGCCGCCGCGAGACCGTCGTGGCCCGCAGCCCGGGCGGCGATGGATGCGATGGCGAGGTTCGACCAGAACAGCCCGAGATCGAGACCGATCGGCCCCACGAAGCTGAACTCCGGGTCGAAGACGGTCACCTTGTTCGTCTGCTCGGGAGTCGATCCGATCATGACCGATCCGGAGTGCAGGTCGCCGTGCAGCAGCGCCTGCTCCGAGTGCTCGAACCGGTCGCGCACAAGGGCGACCGCCGCCTGCACTTCGCGGTCGGCGTAGAGAGCAGCGACCCTCTCGTCGAGCGACGGATGCCACCAGTTGTGCTCGTGGCCGCGGAACGGCTCGTCGAGCACCACGTCGATGGTCAGCCGGCACAGCTCGGCGTTGGCAGATTCTTCGACCAGCTGCGCGTGGGCCGGTGCCCCGAGCACCTGCACGCTCGTCGCCAGGCTGAGCTCGCCCACGAAACGGCCCACCACGTCGCCGACCGCGCCGTAGTCGATGTACGACACCGGGCGCCCGGCCGTCGCATCCTGAACCTGCCGCACGAGTTCGTCGCGCAGAACCTCGAGGGCCGACAGGTCCTCCATGACCAGCACGAAGCGGTCGAGGTCGACATGCACGATCGCGGGAACTGCATCCGGAACCACGCGGGCGAGCAGCTCGTAGGCCCGCGCCTCGGCGCCGATGCGCGCCGGATCGATGGGCCACTCGGGGCCGGCGGCCTGCACGAACGGCGGCGCCTGCTTCACCGCGAGACTGCCCAGCGGGCCCGCGACGATGAACACGCGGTTCATGTTGCCGGCGGTCACCTCGCGCACGGTCACCTCGTCGGGATCGTCGGCCAGCGTGGCCACGAGGCCGATATGCGACAGGTAGCCCACGACCTCGTCGCGGCCCGTCAACAGGGCATAGTCGAAGAGTGTCACGGGCGCTCCCTGTCGAAGTATTCGGCGATTTCGCCCGGCGCGAAGTCTCCGCGGTCGGTCACGATGCGGGTGACGAAACGGGGCGGGGTCACGTCGAAGGCCGGGTACCACGCGTCGGTCACGAGGCCGGATGCGGTGCGCGTTCCGAGCGTCGACAACACTTCGGCCGGGTCACGGTTCTCGATCACGATGTCCGCGCCCGACGCGAGCGTCGCATCCGGGGCCTGCGCGAGCGCATAGAACGGAACCTCGAAGGTGTGGGCGGCGATGGCAAGGCCGAGGGTTCCCACCTTGTTGGCGATGCTGCCGTCGAGGCTGACCCGGTCGGCGGCGGTCACGAGGGCGTCGATCGGCCCGATCGAGGAGCCGGGCGCGAGGGCGGCCGCACCCATGCCGTCGGTGATGAGGGTGACGTTCTGGCCGAGCTCGCGCAGTGTGTGCGCGGTGAGCCGGGCTCCTTGCAGATAGGGACGAGTCTCTGTGGTGACCCAGTCGTAGCGCTTGTCGGCCTCGTTCGCGGCGGCGACGAGCTCGATCAGGTAGGAGTCCATCCAGCAGTGCGTGAGGATCTTCGCGCCGTCGGGCAGCAGCTCGACCGCATGGCGGGCGAGACTGCGGCTGCGCTCGTGGTACTCGTCGAGGCCCTCGCGCACGGCGGCGACCGCGCATTCGACGAGCTCGGCCGTGCTGGTCGCCGGCTCGATCGTGTGAAGCACGAGCTCGACGGCCTCGCGGGGGTGGCCGTTGGTGGGCCGGGCCGTGGCGAGCGCGTGTCCGGCCGCGGCCATGGATGCGCGTGCCGCGTCGATCGCAAGGCCGCGGGCCTGCAGGGCGGCCAGTTCGAGGCCGGCATACGCGGCGTAGAGCGGGCCCGAGCTCTGCGTGACCATCGCCCGGATGGCCTGTGCGACCTCGAGGGGTGTCTCCGCCCGCACCCACTCGGTGCGATCCGGAAAGACGCGGCGATCGAGGATGAGCACGGCGTGCGGACCGGAGCGCTCATCGCTGACGAGCCGCACGGAGTCGTCGAGCGTGGCGACTGGCTGCCGCGCTCCGGCGAGCCCCGGCTCATCGATGTGGGTCACACGCGCTCCTAGCCTGTCGGGAAAGCCCCCATCGAGGATACCGAGCTTTCGCAGGCAGGGCTCTGCGGTATGGACCTGTCGAGTCAACTGAGGTCATCTTCGGCAAACGCCCCCATGAGAACGATCACATCGACCGCGTGACGAGAATGTCCTCAGTTAGCCACGCACCCGCCCCGCCCTACGATGGAACGACCCCACCCCGAGCACCGATGGAGAGCAGCACATGCCCCGGAGCAAGAAGCGATCCAGCGCGAAGAAGCGCACCGGGGTGTCCCGCTCCGTCGGCACATCCCCCACCGCGATCTCTGCCCTGACGCTCGCATTCGGCGCCTGGTACAAGACCCATGCCGAGGGGCTCGACGACCACCCGACGCCCGAAGCCATGCTCGCGTCGTTTTCCCGGGCCGCGTCGGTCACCGCCGCCCTCCCCGGAAAACGCACCCTCGCGCATCCGGTTCCCGACACCCTCGACGCCCTGCTCGACCATTTCGACGAGGCCGACGACACCGAGCTCGACGATCCCATCTGGGAGGGCGCCTCGGTCGTCGACGTGCTCGACCACCTGCTCGACTTCCTCATAGAGACCGAGCGTTGGAAGGGCACGACGGCCGAGCTCGAGGAGAGCTCCGAGATCGTGCACGAACTCATGGGCGACGAGGGCGGGGCGGCATCGGGCTTTTTCGCTCTGCTGGTCGAGAGCCTCGAGACGATTGAGGCGGCCCCGATCGATGCGCAGCTCGAATCCCTCGACCGCTGGGCACCGATCGCCGCGATCCCCGCGTTTCTCGAGTGGATCGGCGAGAAGAAGACTCTCACGGCGACCGGAGCGCTCCGCACGGCTGACATCCCGATCGTCGCCGCGATGCTCGGCCTGCCCGAACAGCGCCCCGTGCCCGGTGGCAGCATGTGGGACTCGCGGCCGCTCTCGGCTTGGTGGTACGCCCTCACCGAGGCGCACATCATCACGGTCGACGCAACGACACTGCGTGCCGGCAAAGGTTTCGCCTACTGGGGCAGCGACGCCGGCCTCGACCTGCGCGTGGCGTTCATCCGCCACTACATCACGTGGTGGCTCACCAAAGAACTGGATGCCGACACCGAGCTGGGCTCGGAAGTCACGATCCGGGTCATCGGCCAGCTCTGCGTGGCCCTCTCCCCCGACCTGCTTCCCGGAGCGTCCGTCGACGCCCTCAACCTCGTCTTCGACGATGCGCGGCCCGACCACGACGACCCCGACGACGAAGGCCTGTTCGGCGACGACGACGAGGAACTCTCGGCCGAGGTGCACCGACTGTCGAACGAGTACGCGTCCGAGCGCACTCTCGCGGTGCTCGGCGAACTCGCCGCCTCGGGGGCGCTCACCGAATCGCCCGTGCCGGCCGGAGGCATCCGCTATGCCGTCGAGCCCGACCGGGCGCACGCGTTCTCGCGGGCCCTGCAGCTGGCTGTCGGCGGTTTCGTCGACGACGAGCCGAACGACGAGCCGAGCGACGAATCCGGCGAAGCCGACACGGCGGAGAACCGCTAGCTCGCGGCGAACCGGTCGGTCGCCTCGATCAGCGCGTCGAGGATGCCGGGCTCGTCGAACGCGTGCCCCGCGTCGGCAATGATGCGGAAATCGGCCTCGGGCAATGCCTCGTGCAGATCCCACGCGGTGACGGCCGGTGTGCACAGGTCGTACCGGCCCTGCACGATCACGGTCGGAATGTCGCGCAGCACCCCGGCGCGCGCGATGAGCTGACCGTCCTCCATCCAGCCCTCGTTGACGAAGTAGTGGTTCTCGATGCGCGCGAACGCCAGCGCATAGGTGGGGTCGGCGAACGCGGCCACGAGTTCGGGGCGCGGCAGCAGGGTGATGGCGGATGCCTCCCACGTCGCCCACGCGACGGCCGCTGGCCCGTGAACGGCCGGGTCGGGGTCGTTGAGCAGACGGGAGTACGTCTGGATGAGGGCGCCCCGCTCGTTTATCGGAACCGGCGCGAGAAAGCCAGGCCACCGATCGGGCAGAACCTCGTTGGCGCCCGCACCCTCGTAGAACCAGTCTAACTCGGAGCGTCGCAGGGTGAAGATGCCGCGCAGCACCAGCTCGGTCACCCGCTCGGGATGTGTCTCGGCGTAGGCCAGCGCGAGGGTGCTGCCCCACGATCCGCCGAACACCTGCCAGCGGTCGATCGACAGGTGCTCGCGCAGCAGCTCGAGGTCGGCGACGAGGTGCCAGGTGGTGTTCGTCGCGAGATCGAATCCCAGCTGGCTGGCGTGCGGCAGGCTGCGCCCGCAGCCGCGCTGGTCGAGCACGACGATCAGGTAACGGCTCGGATCGAAGAGTCGGCGGTGGGTGGGACTTGATCCCCCGCCCGGTCCTCCGTGCAGAAAGACCACCGGCTTGCCGTCGGGGTTGCCCGCGGTCTCCCAGTAGATCGACTGTCGGTCGCCGACATCGAGGAGGCCGGAGTCGAACGGTTCGATCTCGGGGTAGAGGGTGCGCATGCTCCGATTTTAGGAGACCTCGTCCCCTACCGCCCCACGAGCCCGGTCTCATACGCCAGGATCACGGCCTGCACCCTGTCGCGCAGTTCGAGCTTCTGCAGAATTCGGCCCACATGCGTCTTCACGGTCGACTCCGACAGCACGAAGCGCGCCACGATCTCCATGTTCGACAGCCCCTCGCCGATCGCGGTGAGCACCTCGAGTTCGCGCTCGGTGAGCACGGCCAGCCTGGCAGCCGAGGCGGTCTGCGCGGCCCCGCCCGGCGCATCCGGAAGGCTGTCGCCGAACATCGTGAGCAGTTCGCGGGTGATGCGCGCCGACACGGCCGCGTCTCCGGATGCGACGGCGCGGATCGCCGTGGCGAGCTCGGCGGGTCGGGCGTCTTTGAGCAGGAACCCGCTGGCACCGGCGCGCAGGCCGGCGAACGCGTACTCGTCGAGGTCGAAGGTCGTGAGGATGATGATGCGGCTCGCCGGCTGTTCCCTCACGATCTCGCGCGTCGCCTCGATGCCGTCGAGCACCGGCATCCGCACGTCCATGAGAATCACGTCGGGCCGCAGGCCGCGCGCCTGTCGAATGGCCTCGCGTCCGTCGCCGGCCTCGCCGACAACCTCGAATCCCGGTTCCGACTCGAGCACCATGCGCATGCCCACCCGCAGCAGGGCCTGGTCGTCGACGAGCAGGATGCGCACGGCCGGGTGCTCGACAGGGCCGGCGGGATCGGGGGCGATGGTCATGCAGATGTGCTCTCGGGTCGAAGATCGGGTACTCGGGTCTGCGCGTATGTGGGGATTCTCGCGTGCACGCGCCAGCCTCGCGGTTCGGTCACCCCGGCCTCGACAGTGCCGCCATAGAGCGAGACGCGTTCGCGCATGCCGATGAGCCCCCTGCCCGATCCGATCGACGCCGCGACGGCCCCCGCGACAGTCCCTGCTGGCGCGGCACCGGCGGGCACGCCGAGTCCGTCGTCGAGCACGGTCACGTCGGTGGCGTCCGAGCTCGTGAAGTCGACGGTGACCTCGACCCGTGTCGGCATGCGTGCGTAGCGCAGCGCATTGGTCAGAGCCTCCTGCACAACGCGGAACACCGTCAGCTGCGCGACCGAGTCGTCGGGCACGGCGCCCGACACGGTCAGCGTGATCGGCAACCCGGCGGCCCGATACGACTCGATCAGCGGGTGCAGCTCGTCGAAGGTGGGCTGCGGCGCGAAGGGAACGGCAGCCGAGACCCGTGCCGGATCGTCGCCGGATGCCTCGGTCAGAACTCCGAGCACTCGGCGCATGTCTGTCAGAGACGTACGCCCGATCTCTGCAACGTGCCCCATCGCATCCATCGCCCGATCGGCGTCGCTGGTCGCGGCGCGCGTCGCGCCGTCGGCGAGCGCGATCATCACGGTGAGACTGTGGGCGACGATGTCGTGCATTTCGCGGGCTATGCGCGCCCTTTCGGATGCCGTGGCGAGTTTCGCCTGCTGATCTCGCTCGCGGGCCAGCTGGGCAGCGCGGGCCAGCAGCGCATCCATGTACCTCGCCCGGTTGCCCACGGTGATGCCGATGAGGGTCGCAATGACGAAGATCATGCCGTAACCGAAGATCGACACGACCAGCACAGCCACGTCGGACACTCCCCCGACGACCGTGCCGAGGATCGCCGCGCTGGTTCCGATGATGGTCCAGAGCCACGCCGACCGAGCAGAGCGGTAGACCGCGAGTGCGTACAGGGCGATCACGAGGGCCACGCCGCCGACCGACGAGCCGATCGTTCCCGGAAAAACTGCGAGCAGAAGTGCGCACGAGACGGAAGCCAGAATGCGCGGAATGAAGCGCCGAAAAAGTATGGCGGCGGTCGTAAGGAGCGAAAGTACCGCGGAAAGTACGAGAACGAACACCGAGGAGAGGTTGGTCGACGCGATGATCGAGCCGATTGATGCGTAGTAGAAGAAGCCCATCAGCACCGCGTCGACGATCCACGGATTGCGGCGAAAAAACGTGCGGATGAAACCCGGGGGCTTCGGCAGTCCGAGCCCGTGGGGGTCGTAGTCCGCGACGCGTTTCGGTCCCGGCACGCGCGACGATCCAGCCTGGAGCGAGGGCACCATGGCTGGATCGGTCGACACGAGAGCTACGCGTCCCTTCGTTTCATCAGGATTGCCGCCGATGTGAGCGCCACCCCGACCCACCCGAGCATAACCAGCAGGGCCTGCCAGGGCTCGAACGTTCCACCGAGGTAGAACAGGTTCTGGCCCGCCGTTCCGGGCAGCCATCCCGCCACGACTCCCGCCCACTCGGCCGGGATCAGCTGGAAGATCGTCGGAACGACCAGCAGCAGGCCCAGGCTCGCCGCGATTCCGCCGGCGGTCGAGCGCAGTGCCGCGCCGATGCCCAGTGAGATCAGGCCGATGAACACGAGGTACCCCGCCGCGGCGACGAACCGCACCCACAGGTTCGGGTCGCCGGGCGCGGCCTCGACACCCGCAGACGCCAGGATGGGCATGGTCACGAGGTAACTCAGCACTATGCCGGCCAGCGCCACCACGAAGGTGGCGACCGCGAACACGAGGGCCTTCGCCGCCAGCACCGGCAGCCTGCTCGGCACGGCCATGAACGACGAACGGATCTGCCCGGTCGAGTACTCGCCGCTGATCACGAGCACGCCGAGCACGGCGATCACGAGTTGGCTGAAGAGCAGCCCGAGGGTCGCGATGCTGATCACGGTGTCTGTCACGGCATCCTGCGGCAGCTGCGCCTCCATCGGAGTCGTGGTCAGCGCGAAGACGACCGCGATGCCCACCTGGATCACGACGATGATGCCGAACGACCACCAGGTCGATCGAAGGCTTCGCAGTTTGATCCATTCGCTGCGCAGGATGCCTGCGGCCGACAGTCCGCGGCCCGCCACGTCGAGATGGGTGGCCCTGGCCACGTCGGGTTGGGCTAGCGTGCTCATCGGACGACCTCCGGGGTGACTGACTGGGTGTGGTATTCGACTTCATCTGCGGTGAGGCGCAGGTAGGCATCTTCGAGCGAGCCGGTGACAGTGGTCAACTCGTGCAGAACAAGACCGTTGGATGCGGCGATTCCGCCGATGGTCGCCGCCGAGACGCCGGCCACGTCGAGCGTCGACCCGCTTGCGGAGGTGACCTGCACATCCGGAGCCGCGAGCAGTCGGGCGAGCTCAGCCGCCTGCGGGCTCGAGACCCGCACCGAGGTGATGGCGCCCTCTCCGACGATGTCGGCCACGGGGGCATCCGCGATTACTCGACCCCGACCGAACACGATGATGTGGTCGGCCGTCATGGCCATCTCGCTCATGAGGTGGCTCGACAGCAGCACGGTGCGGCCCTCGAAGGCGAGGTGCTTGAGCAGCCCGCGAACCCACAGCACGCCCTCGGGGTCGAGCCCGTTGATGGGCTCGTCGAGGATCAGGGTCTGCGGGTCGCCCAGAAGGGCGGCCGCGATGCCGAGTCGCTGGCCCATGCCGAGTGAGAACCCGCCCACCCGTTTGCCGGCCACGGCCTGCAGCCCGGTGAGGTCGATCACCTCGCGCACCCGGGCCGCGCCGATGCCGTGGGTGGCTCCCAATGCGAGCAGGTGGTTGTACGCCGAGCGGCCCGAGTGAATCGCCTTCGCGTCGAGCAGTGCCCCGACCTCGCGAAGCGGAGCCGAATGCTCGGCGTAGTAGTGACCGTTTACCCGCACGCTGCCCGAGGTCGCCCTGTCGAGGCCGACGATCATGCGCATCGTGGTGGACTTTCCCGCACCGTTCGGGCCCAGCAGGCCCGTGACCTTGCCGGGCCGCACCGTGAACGTGGCGGCATCCACGGCTGTCTTCGAGCCGTAGCGCTTGGTGAGGGCTTGTGCTTCGATCATGAATGATCTCCTGTCGAACGTGCGTCGGTACGTGAGCGTGGAGGAGGCCGACCCTCCTCCACTTCTTCGAGACTAGGAGTGCGTGAGGCTGGGCGAATCGCCCGCAAGGACGGCTTTGATAGACGCGTGTCGTACCGGGGTACTACGGGCATCCCCGGCGCGCCTCCAGCGGGCGAACGCTCCCTCGTAGACCGAGCGGCTGCCCGCCAGGGGCGCGTTCGGCGGCGCTAGATGCGCTCTTTCTGCTTCTTCGACAGGGTCTTCTCGTCGATTGGCGCCTCGCCCGATGCGCGCTGCTCCGCGTAGTAGTCGCGCGCCTCCGTCTGGCGCTCCGCCTCGGCGCCCGTGGCGATCGACGCGCGGATGTGCTCGGGGCCGTAGCCGAAGGCATCCACCAGGTCTTGGGCGTGCGGCCGCAGGCGCGCGATCAGACGGTCGATGTAGGCCGTCACGGCCTGGGCTCGCTTGGGCGAGAGGCGTGCGTTGATGAGGTACCACGCCAGGTGCTTCTCGACCAAGCCGAGGCCGAAGAGGTCGCGCACCCAGGTGAGCACGACGCGGGTGGCCTCGTCGTCGATCTCGTCGAGGGCATCGGTGAACGCCTCCCACTGCAGCAGCTCGGCGTGCGCTCTGGCCGCGTCGATGACCGCGCTCTGATTGGCGTTGAAGAGGTCTGCGGCGACCTGCTTCGACGACTTCGTTCCGGGGCGCAGCCTGCCGGCGACGTCGGCCACCATCGACTCGACCCGATCGGTGAGCAGCGCCCTTTGGGCACCGGTCTCGCGAAGCTGCTCGACGCTGCGGCCCACCGAACCCCGGTCGGAGATGTTCTGCGCCAGCGTGCGCAGGCCAGAACCGCTGACCGTGCGATCCGCGGCCTGCTCCACCACATATCGGGCGAGCACTCCCACGTCGGCCTTGGCGAAGCGTCGGCTGTAGTCGGTGAGAAGCCGCTTGGCCACGAGCTGCAGCAGCACGTGGTTGTCTCCCTCGAAGGTGGCGTACACATCGAGGTCGGCGCGCAGACCGACCAGACGGTTCTCGGCCAAAAATCCTGCACCGCCGCACGCCTCGCGCGCCTCCTGCAGGGTGTCGAGCGCGTGCCAGGTCGAGAGCGGTTTGAGCGCGGCCGCGAGGGTCTCGAGGTCTTGTCGGTCGGCATCCGTGTCGGTGGCGCCCGAGAACACTCCGTCGAACTTCGTGAGCAGCTGCTCGTGGGCGAAGCTCGCCGCGTAGGTCGTGGCGATCAGCGGAATCAGCCGGCGCTGGTGCACCTGGTAGTCGAGGATCACCTCTTCGTCGGTGTCGCTGCCGGCGGTGAACTGCCGGCGCTCGTTGCCGTATCGAACGGCGATCGCGAGGGCGACCTTGGCCGCGGCCACGGATGCGCCATCGAGCGAGACGCGGCCCTGCACGAGCGTGCCGAGCATCGTGAAGAAACGGCGACCCGGGCTCTGGATGGGCGACGAATACGTGCCGTCGACATCCACATCGCCGTAGCGGTTGAGCAGGTTCTCGCGCGGGATGCGCACGCCCGTGAAGTGCAGGCGACCGTTGTCGATGCCGTTGAGGCCGCCCTTGAGTCCGTCGTCTTCGCCGCCGATACCGGGCAGGAATCGACCTTCGGCATCGCGCAGCGGCACATAGAACGCGTGCACACCGTGGTTGATGCCCTCGGTGATGAGCTGGGCG
>NZ_CAXVWM010000192.1:0-3556 GCF_964263775.1 Agreia sp.
GCGCCACCGAGGCGGGCGACCATGGGAATGGAGAAGGCCAGGGTCTTGCCCGAGCCCGTCTTTCCGCGGCCGAGCACGTCGCGGCCGGCCAGGGTGTCGGGGAGGGTGTCGAGCTGGATCGGGAAGGGCTCGGTGATGCCGGCGCTGGTGAGCGCGGCGACGACGGGCGCGGGAACGCCGAGCGAGGAGAAGGTGGGTGTTGACATAGCTGTTTCGGTGCCTTTCAGGCATCGGATCCGCAGCGTGACACGACGGCATCGCACAGAGAGGCTTTCTCGTCAATGCCGCGACTGTGCGGAAATGATGGCGAAGGTGCCAGTAGGCACTTCCGTTCGCCGTGAGAAAGTTTTCGCGGATTCTCGGGCACGGGGCCCGCACCGCAAGGTGCGTTCTACGACGCAGGGAGCGCATGAATGCGCTCGCAAGTAGTTACAGCCTAGCGCACATACAACTCGCCCACCGGTATGCCGTCGGACAGGCGGTTGGCGGGAGGGGCCAACGGGCAGGCCCAGGCGGGGTCGTACGCGCACGACGGGTTGTAGGCGAAATTGAAGTCGAGCACCACCGAGCCGCGAGCATCGCCCTCGCCGAGGTGCGCCCCCTTGATGGAATCGAGCAGGTAGCGCCCGCCTCCGTAGGTTCCGCCGGGCGTGCCCGCGAGCCCGTCACGCACGGGAATGAACAGGCCCCCTCCATACGAGCGCAGTCGCCATACAGCGAGCGAGCCGACGTCGGGGATGCTCGCGTGCCCGACCAGCTCGAACGGCACGACGCCGTCGGTGCCGGTTTCGAAGTCGAACCCGCCCGGCGCATCCGGGGCCGTGACCTCGACCTCGAACCGCCACGCCGGGTCGTAGGGCGCGACGGGAAGGCCGGTGAAGCCGGGCCTGTCGTCGGGCAGCAGGGGGGTCTGCGGATGCGTGCGGAACAGTGCGTCGCGGCCGTCGCGCCACACGCCGTGGGCCGCTTCGGCATTCACCAGCGCGAGTACGCGAACTTCGGCGTAGAGGGCAAAGACACGCTGGCGCCAATCGGCGACCTGGATGGCGGAATCGACTGACGTCATCGGATCAGGTTATGCCGCGATGTCGGGGTCGACGCCCGCGGATGCGTTCCCTGAGCTCGTCGAAGGGAGCAGCGGGTCGAACGCCCAGCTCGGCGCCAGCTGCCGCAGTCGTGCGCCGCGCCACTGCCAGAACGCCCACATGCCGTACCAGGCGGCCGGCGTCAAGGCTCCGGCGCCGATGATGAGCCGGTCGCGGTAGAGGGTCTTGCCCGTGCCGGCCGGGTCTGGCGCGATCGCCATCTGGTGATCCCACGTGGTGGGGATGGCGACGGCCCCCGAGATGCCGCGCCCCGAGTCGCGCACGATGCGCACCCCGTCGGGGCGTTCGGCGAACGAGAGCCGGATGATCTGCTTGCCGAGCGGAATCAGGCCGCCGCCCTCGATTTCGACGGGATGCTGACCCGGTTGCCAGATCGTCGGAAACCCATCGGCGCTCAGCGAGCGGATCGTCAGAAAGGGACTCGACACCTCGCGAAACACGGCCGGACTGCGGATGGCCCGCCACGCGGCATCCGGATCGGTGTCGAGCACGAACTTCAACAGAACTTTCATGGGGGCCTCCGCTGCCAGTCTGCGCGGCCACGTCTGCTGCGACAAGTCGAGGGCCGCTTGCGTCTCCTTTTCACGTCTGGCCCGGGGCAGTGGCGAGTCGCGAGGGCGTAGCGTGGGTGCAGGAGGTTTCATCATGAAAGCAGTCGTCAACGGCACCGTCATCGCCGAGGCACCCAAGGAAGACCTGATCGCCATCGAGGGAAACTGGTACTTTCCGCCGTCTAGCGTGAACGCCGACCTGCTCACGCCGACAGATACGCCGTACACCTGCCCGTGGAAGGGCGAGTGCCAGTACTTCAGCGTGAGCGACAGTGGCGCGAGCCTCAAGGATCGGGCCTGGAGTTATCCGAAGCCGTACCCCGCGTCGTTCGACCGCGTGGGCAAGGACTTCAGCAACTACGTCGCGTTCTGGAAAGAAGTTCAGGTCGTCGAGTAACGGCCTCATCCAGTTGCCCGAAAACGCCGCCTCAGCGTCATGCGAGGCGGCGTTTTCGGGCAATTCGGCAGCTTCTCGTGGGTGCCTGACCGGGCGACGGGGGCGCGGTCGGCGTGCCGGCCGTAGCGTCGAGGGCATGAGCGAACTAGTGATGCTGCCCACCGGTGAGACCGCGCGTCGAGCGCTCGACTGGGTCGAGCGCACCGAGGAGCGCTCGATCGCCAACCACAGTGTGCGCACGTTTCTGCACGGGAGGGGAGTGGCGGCATCCGAGGGCCTGGTCGCCGGCCAGGATTACGACGCCGAGCTGCTGTTTCTCGCCTGCGTGCTGCACGACATCGGAACCACGGACCAGGCCGACGGCGAGGTGCGCTTCGAGGTCGACGGAGCCGATGCGGCCGCCCGTTTTCTCACCGCCGAGGGGATCCCGGCCGCTCGGACGGATCTCGTGTGGGAGGCGATCGCCCTGCACACCTCGCCCCAGATCGCCGAGCGTCGTGGCCCCATCACCCGGTTGACCCGGCTCGGCGTGCTCGGAGACTTCGGCCTCGACACGATCGGGGCCGCCGAGCGCCAGGCGATCGAGGATGCCTATCCACGGCTCGATGTGGAGAAGCACCTCGGCGACGCGGTGCTCGAGCAAGCCCTGCGCAGTCCCGCGAAGGCGCCGCGCAACTCGTGGCCGGCGAGCCTGGTGCGCGCGCACCTCGACGACCCGCACAACAGCGGAGTCAGCGAGGCCTTCTGACGCGCAGTATCTGCGCCTCAGGCGCGAGCGGCTGCCTGGCGTCGGCGCGCGGGGTCGATCTCGCGCCGCTGCCAGGTGATCACGTTGGCCGGGTCGAACCGTCTGGAGCACATGCCGCACGCCAGCGTGCGGGCTGGCTTGCGGTAACGGAAGTGCTCGTGCCCCGCCGGGCAGGTGCCCGCCCACGGGGAGAGTTCGTCGGCGACCGATCCGGCGTGCGTGCGCGAACCCACGTAGCCGAGGGATGCGGCGATGCGCCTCCACGACGGACCGTGCCCCGCCCGATGGCCGGCCATCGCGTGCGCGACCTCGTGCAGCAGCACCTGGTGGATCTCGTCGTCGTCGAACGTGGCGGCGAGGTAGCGCGAGACCGTGATGCGCTTGGTGGTGAAGCTGCACAGGCCGGCGCGGGTCTTGGCATTGTCGAAGCCGAATGACCACTGCGACGCGTCGAGATGCAGCGCTATGAGGGCGTTCGCCCAGACACGTACTTTCGCGAGATCAGCCACGCGAAGACACTAACCCGGGCATCCGACATCGACCGTTCGGCCGAAATCGAGCTTCAGCGATCCGGCTCGCTGAGGAACGACTCGGTGACGGCCACGGCCACGAGCGAGCTCTCGAGTTGATCGAGCGACGCGCCCATCTTCTCGTAGAGGAACACGGTCGACGTGAAGTCGGCGAGAGCCGCCACGTAGTCGCCCAGGTCGAAGAGGACCTTGCCTCGAGTCAGCTGCGCCGCCGCCTCGAGTGG
>NZ_CAXVWM010000193.1:0-3149 GCF_964263775.1 Agreia sp.
GACTTCTTCGCCGACGGCACCTCGTTCACGCTCGAGAACGGCGGGCTGCTGGGGCTCTCGCTCGACATCCTGGTGCTCGTCGCGCTGTCCGATTCCGACGCCCGCGACTTCACGACCGGCAACTCGAACACCCGACGCGACGAACGGCGCAGCAGGCGCACGCGTCGACGTGCCGCGCCCGCGGTCGCGGTCGCGCCCGAGCATGACGCGGCCGCGCTCGCACCCGAGCGTGACGCGGCCGCGATCGCAGCCGAGATCGGCGGCGGTCAGGTCAGATCGAGACGACGACCTTCCCGCGGGCTTTCGACGAGGCGACGCGGGTGAGCGCGGCCGCCGCCTCGCTCAGCGGATAGACCCTGTCGATCGCGGGGTGCAGCCGGCCCGCGGCCACCTCGGCGAGCAGAAGTCGCAGGTCGGCCGTGAGCTCGCGCGAGACGAGCCCATGCAGGTGCTGGCCCGTGAATCGATCGAGGAGCCCGGCGCCGATCACGCGTTCGAGGCCACCGAGCAGCGCTCCTCCGTTCTCTGCCCCGACGAGCACTAGATGCCCGTCTGGGCTCAGGATGCGACGGAGCACGCCGAGCGCGCGCCCGCCGCCCGCGTCGATGATCACGTTCCACCGCCGGGCGGTGGAGGCCAGGTCGTCGACGGTGTAGTCGATCACGTCGTGAGCGCCGAGCGAGCGCACGAAGTCGAGTTTGGACGTGCTGCACACGCCCGTGACCGTGGCGCCGTTCGCCGCAGCAAGCTGCACGGCGAAGCTGCCGACGCCTCCGCCGCCGCCGAGCACGAGCACGCGCGGGGTCTCCGCATCCGATGCCGTTTCGAGCCCGGCGACCCGAAGCGCCTGCAGCGCGGTGACGCCCGAGACGGGCAGGGTCGCCGCGGTCTCGAACGGCACCGCGTTCGGGATGCCCACGAGGGCCGCCTCCGGCACAGTGATGTATTCGGCGAACGTTCCGCTGCACGAGCCGACGACCCTGTCGCCCACGGCGCATCCGGTCACCGCCGAACCGACGCGGGCGACCTCGCCGGCGAACGCCCTTCCGGGATAGGGCGCCCGGGGTGCACGAAGCCCGAAGCCGATTGCGCGCATGAGATAGGGCTTGCCGGTGAGGATGTGCACGGTTCCGGCGTCGACGCCGGCGGCCCGCACCCGCACGAGCACCTCGGTCGCGGCGGGCACGGGCACCGGCAGGTCTACGGTCGCAAGCACCTCGGGGCCGCCGTAGCGATGCTGGGTGACCGCGCGCATCCGGGTGGGCAGGGCCGGGCTGGGGGCGTCGGTCATCAGTGTCGGGCCGTGTTTCTTTGTGTAGTAGATGCGTTCTTCAGTTCAGCGGCTGCGTTCGTCAGTTCAGCGGCTGCGTGCCCTCGGGCAGGTGGCCGCCGGCCAACAGCGCGCGAGCGGATGCCTGCAGCGCGGTGAGCGCGACCCGCTGGGTCCAGGGTCCATACGAGATGCGCGCCACGCCCAGTTGTTCGAGCCTCGCGGGCGTGAGCGAACCCGGAACGTTGATGACGCTCACGCGGTGCTCACCGATTCCCTCGACGAGGCGGATGACGGTCTGCTCGCTGAGCAGGCCGGGCACGAAGATGCAGGCGGCGCCCGCGTCGAGGTAGGCGCGACCGCGCTCGATGGCGTCTGCGATGACGTCGTCGAGGGGGCGGTCGCCCGCCTTGAGAAACGCGTCGGTGCGGGCGTTCAGAACGAAGCCCACCTCCTCCCTCTCGGCGGCCTTCGTCACCTCGGCCACGTTCTCGACCGATTCGATCAGCGGCCTCATCTGGTCTTCGAGGTTCGCTCCGACGACGCCCACCCCGATCGCCTGGCGCACGGTCTCGCCGGGGTCGCCGTATCCGGCTTCGAGATCGGCCGACACGGGCAGGTCGGTGGCGCTCGCGATGCGGCCGCACATGTCGAGCATCAACTCGAGCGGGATGTTCTCGCCATCGTCGTAGCCGAAGGTCGCGGCGATGCTGTGGCTGGCCGTCGCCAGGGCGGTGGTTTCGGGCAGATCGGCGACGACGCGAGCACTCGCGACGTCCCAGACGTTGACCACCTGCAGGATCGCGCGCTGCTCGTGCAGGTGAAGAAGCTGGTGAGCCTTGTCTTTGGTGTTCATGTGCCGAGCCTAGGCGCGAAGCCCTGTGGATAACTCTGTGGAAACTATGCCGCTACGATACGTGCGTGCTGCGCACAACGCGGCGCCTGGTTCTGGTCGCATTGCTCGCAGATCACGAGCTGCACGCGGCACTGCGGGTCGCTGCAGTTCTGCATGCGACTCGTGGATGAGCCGCAGCGGTGGCATTCGCCGATCACCGCGGCGTCGGGGGTGAAGTCGACCGATCCTCGGTCGTCGAAGACGTAGAGCGAGCCGTTCCACAGGCCGGAATCGCCGAAAGCCTCGCCGTAGCGCACGATTCCGCCGTCGAGTTGGTAGACCTCGCCGAAGCCCCGCGACACCATCATGCTCGAGAGCACTTCGCACCGGATTCCGCCTGTGCAGTAGGTAACTACAGGCTTTCCCTTCAGATGGTCGTATGCACCGGAGTCGAGAACGGCGGCGAATTCGCGGGTGTTCTTCACGTCGGGCACGACTGCGCCGGCGAATCTTCCGATCTCGGCCTCGAACGAGTTGCGGCCATCGAAGAACACCACGTCATCGCCGTGTTCGGCCCTTTCTGCGACGAGCTCGTGCAGTTCAGCGGGAGTGAGCCTGGTTCCGCCGCCGCGCACCCCGGTCTCGTCGACGCGTAATTCGCCCGGGGCGCCAAAACTCACGATCTCGTCGCGCACCTTCACGACGAGCCGGGGAAAGTCGAGGCTCACGCCGTACGGAGCCTGTGGATAACTCTGTGAAGAATCGAGGCCCGATCCCTCGCTCCATTTGGCGTCAATACCCCTGAATGCCGGGTAGTCGCGCGTTTTGCGCAGGTAATTCTTGACCGCTCCGAGTTCGCCGCCGACGGTTCCGTTGATTCCCTGCGTCGAGATGAGGATGCGACCGCGCAGCCCGAGCGACTCGCACAGGTCGCGCTGCCACAGGCGGATGGCGTCGGGGTCGGCGAGCGGGGTGAAGGCGTAATAGAGGAGAACTTTGGACACTGCCACCCGCCGATTTTACGCGCGGCCGTGTGTTCGTGCC
>NZ_CAXVWM010000194.1:0-35741 GCF_964263775.1 Agreia sp.
CCGGCCGTGGGCGGCGACGAGCTGCGCGCATCCGTGGCGGTGGTCGACGCGCCCGACATCTCGGAGCCCGCCGCCGGCCTGCGGCTCGACAGCATCGTGCAGGAGGAGCTGATGTTCGCCGAGCTGCCCACGTCGTCGAAAGCCGTTCGCGAGACCCTCGAGACACTCGGCGCGCTCGAGTTCGCGCGCACCCCCATCGAGCAGGTGCCCGTGACCGTGCGGCTGCGCGTTCTCGCCGAACTCGCCGCTCTGCGAACGGATGTCGACGCTCTCGTGCTCACCTCGCCCGACCGGCACGGCGGCGATCCGCTCGAGTGGTACCCGATCGCCGAATCTCTGGCCGACCGCGGCTACGCCGTGCTCGTGATCGCAGGGGCCGCGTCAGTTGCGCTGCTCGACGAAGTGGCGCTGCTCGAAGAAACCGAAGAAGCAGAAGAAGAAGACACGAAATGATCATCGTCACGCTCGTGCGCACTGAACTGCGCCGACTCACCTCATCGAAGATGGGTATCGTGGCGCTCATCGCGCTGATGTGCGTTCCCGTCATCTACGCCGGGCTCTACCTGTGGGGCAACAACGACCCCTACGGCAACCTCAAGGACGTGCCCGTGGGCCTGGTCGTCGAAGACACCGGCGCCACGCAGACCGACTCCGACGGAGCCACTTCGACCGTAAACTACGGAGACGAGGTGCGCGACGAGCTGCTGAGAGACAACAGTGTCAAGTGGATCGAGGCGTCCGCCGCCGAAGCGAAGAAAGGCGTCAGCGACGGCACGTTCGACTTCGTGCTCACACTCGGCACAGACTTCTCGGCCGACCTCACCTCGCCGATCACGACCAGCCCGAAGCGTGCGTCGGTCGAACTGACGACGAACGACACGAACAGCTTCTTGGCCACCACGATCGCCGGAAACGTCGCCGAGAAGGTGCGCTCCTCGATCGCCGAGAAGGTCGGAAAAGAGGCGGCGCTGCAGTTTCTCGACGGTTTCGCCGACGTGGGCACCAGCCTCGAGACGGCCATCGACGGCGCGAATCAGCTGGCCGAGGGCACGGCCACGGCGGCGAACGGCGCGGCGATCCTCAGCGCGGGCGCGGCGACCGTGAACGACGGTGCACAGCAGCTCTCGACCGGGGCTTCTCAGGTCAACTCGGGCGCCTCCGACCTCGACTCCGGGCTGCAGCAGCTCGCCGACGCCACGTCGACTCTGCCGGCGGACACTGCCGCGCTCAACACGGGCGCGCAAGACGTCGCGGCGGGAAACGCGGAACTCGCCAAGCAGGGCGCGACCGCGGCGGCCGACGCGAACACTCTCGCGGCACAGGTGCCGCAGGCGAGAACCGACATCATCGCCCTGCTCACGACCCTGGTCGACAACAAGACGATCACGCAGGCTCAGGCCGACGAGATCCTGGCCACACTCGATCCGGTGGGCCGACAGGTCACCGACGCGAACACACGGATCCAGACCCTCAACGGGCAGCTCGCCGCCCTCGCCGCAGGCAGCCAGCAGGTCGCCGACGGAACCGCGACGCTCGCCGCCTCAGCGCCGACGCTGGCCGGAGGCATCTCCGACGCCTCGATCGGCGCATCCACCCTCGCCGGAGGCGCCCAGCAGCTGGCCGACGGAAGCTCCGAGCTCGCGGCGGGCACGCCCGCCCTCGCTTCCGGGGCCGCCGAGCTGCAGACCGGCATCCTGAAACTCGACGACGGGGCGCACCAACTCGCATCCGGTCTCACCGACGGGCTCGGCAAGCTGCCCATCGAGACGGCAGAGCAGCGCGAGAAGAGCGCCTCGATCATCTCGAACCCGGCGTCCATCGACACGAACGCGGTCACCAAGGCGAGCACCTACGGGGCCGGAATGGCGCCGTTCTTCATCAGCCTCGCGGCCTGGATCGGCATCTACGCGCTGTTCTTGATCATCAAGCCGCTCTCGAAGCGAGCCGTGACCGCTCTGCGCAAGCCCGTGCGGGTGACCGCGGCCGGGCTGATGACCCCCGGCATCCTGGGCGCCATCCAGATGATCGCCGTGTTCGCAATCGTGACCCTCGCGCTCGGCTACTCCGTGGCCAACCCCCTCGGCATGCTCGGCTTCATGATCGTGACCTCGGTGACCTATGCCGCGATCATTCTGGCGCTGAATATCTGGCTGGGCAGCGTGGGTCAGTTCCTCGGCCTGGTGCTGATGGTGCTGCAGCTCGTGACCGCCGGCGGAACGTTTCCCTGGCAGACGCTCCCCGGCCCGCTCGCCGCGCTTCACCACGCGCTGCCGATGGGATACGCGGTCGACGGCATCCGGCAACTCATGTACGGCGGCAACCTGGCGCTGGCATGGGGCGACGTAGCCGTGCTGCTGGCGTTCCTCGTGGGCGCGCTCGCACTCTCGTGGCTGGGCGCCCGCCGCATGACCCGAACGCGCACGCTGCGCGACCTGCGCCCCTCGCTGATCGGCTGATCGGCGCGAGGTGTCCACACCAGCAAGAAGTCCCGCCAATGGCGAGGTGTGCGTGGTGACCGTGCCCGAATGCATCCATTGTGCGCCGTCACCCGTGACGTAATGGAGGTATTCGGGCACGAACACCGGCCGCGCGTCAGCCCTCGACTGTCACCCGGATCGTGTCCCAGCCGGTGGCGCCGCTCGGCGCGGGCGGCGCCTCCTGCTGCGTCTGCGTGTAGCCCGACTTGTCGGTGGCCCGCACCGCGATCGTGTGCGCCCCGGCCGAGGCCGACCACTGCAGCACCCACTGCACCCAGGTGTCGTCAGAGATCGGAGCGGCGAGCGTGGCCCGCTGCCAGGCGCCGTCGTCGATGCGCACCTCGACACCCGCGACCCCGGTGTGCGGCGACCAGGCGACGCCCGCGATCGCGACGGTTTGGGATGCGACGGTCTGGCCGTTCAGCGGAACGTCGATTCTCGACTCGGTCACCGCGGGCCCCAGGGCGTCCCAGCCCCGCGGGGTCCAGTACCCCTCGGCGTCGGCGAAACGCGTGACCTTCATCTCGGTGACCCATTTCGTGGCCGACACGTAGCCGAACAGGCCGGGCACGATCATCCGGGCCGGAAAACCGTGCTCCGTGGGCAGCGGCTCGCCGTTCATGCCCACGGCGAGGAGCGCCTGCCTGTCGGGATCAGTGAGCGCGTCGAGCGGTGTGCCGGCGGTGAAGCCGTCTGGCCCCGACGAGAGCACCATGTCGGCACCCGCCTGCGGCCCGGCCTTGGCGACCAGTTCGCGGATCGGATAGCCCAGCCAGGTGGCGTTGCCGATGAGCCCGCCGCCGACCTCGTTCGAGACGCACGAGATCGTGGCGACGTGCTCGGTGAGCGGCAGGGCGAGCAGCTCGGCGTAACCGATCGTGACCTCCGTATCGACGAGCCCGGTGATCTTCAGCTGCCACCCGTCGGGGTCGATCTGAGGAACCTGCAGGGCCACGTCGATGCGGTAGAACTGCTCGTTCGGGGTGATCAGCGAGGTGATCCCCTCGATGTCGAGGCTCGTTCCGGCCGACATGGCGGGGGCCGCCGTGGCCGGCGCGGGCAGGGCGATGGCCCGTCGGATGGCGGTGACCGCCGACGTGCTGGCGTTCATCGCGCGGGCGCCGATGGCCACGATGAGCGCAGTCGCCCCGGTGACCCCGGCGAAGGTCAGAAACTGCCGCCGACGCAGTGCCGTCTGCGCGGCGGCCGGCACGTCGCGCCAGGCGCCCAGGCGCCGGATGCCCGAACGCAGCGCAAGCACACCGGCGACCATTCCGAGCACGGTCGGGAACGCCCACAGGGCACTGGCCTCCGGCCGGGTCTGCACCGCGACGACCGCGATCGCCGAGAACAGCACGAGAACGGCCACGCCCAGGGGTGGACGACGCCGCTCGATCATGCCCGCGAGCGCCGCGAACACAAGAACGACGATGCCGAGGATCACGAAGAGCGCGACCTTGTCGCCCGTTCCGAAGAGGGCGATCATCGACTCCTTGAGCCAGGCCGGCGCGAGGTCGATCGCCAGCTGACCGACAGCGAAGAAGGGCGAGGAGGAGGCCGAGACGAAGACGGCGACGACCTCGGCCGTGGCAAGCACGACGAGGGCGGAGAGCACTCCGACGAGGGCCGCCGCCCAGTGTGTACGCATGTGCCCGACCCTACGCTGCCAGTCCGTGAGTTCGGGCTGAGTATTCGCACCGCCAACCGGTTGCTACGCTACGAGGGTGGTAGCCGTGTCGGGGGGCAGCGAGGCGATCGTCCGCCCTGCCGTCGAGCGCTCAGTCTTCCTCTCGCAGCTGCTTCTCGCCGGGGCCATGCTGGTGCTTGCGACGATCTCGTTCGTCATCGATCCGACATCCCTGGCTTCGCCCTTGTTCTTCACCGGGGTCGTCGTCGTCTTCACCGTCACCGGGCTCGCTGCGGCTGTGCCCTGGAGCCGTGTCGACAAGCTGTGGATCGTGTCGCTGCCGGTTCTCGACATCATCGCGATCGCCCTCATCAGGCAGGAGCAGCCCCAGCTCGGCGCCAGCTTTCTCTTCGTGTTCCCCGCGATCTGGATGTCGATGCACTTCGGTTTCTGGGGAGCCGCGACATCGGTGGTGCTGCCCGCCATCCTCACCTGGGGAGGCGAGTTCTTGCGCGACGGTACGCACACGATCGATCCGGCGATACTGCCTCGACTCGGTGTCGTTCCCATCGTGCTCTGCTTCGTCGCCACCACGGTCTACTCCACGACACGGCGGGCGGCAGCCCAGAGGTCGCTGCTGCAACAGCAGGCAGATCTCTTCGAGCGGGCGCTGCAGAGTTCGAGGCGGCAGAAGCAGACACTCGACGGACTCTTCGACGCCGTCGACTTCGGCGTCGTCGGATTCGACGGCTCCAGCCGGATCAACCTGGTCAACCGCGCCCAGCGTGAGATGGTCGCGCCGTTCGGCGTCGGCGATGGATCGGTCGTTCCCTCGGTCGTCTATCGCGAAGACAGGACGACCCCCTACGAAGAGAACGACAGGCCGCTCGAGCGCGCCCTGCGTGGTGAGATGATCGATCGCGAGACCGTCTGGTTCGGGGATCCCGACGAAACGCAGGCAGCGATCCTCACCTCGGCACGACCGGTGATCGACGAGCACGGCCACTACGACGGCGGCGTCATCGTGTTCCGCGATATCACCGCCGAGCTCAAGGCGGTCAAGGCCCGCGACGACCTCGTCGCCTCCGTGTCGCACGAGCTGCGCACTCCGCTCACATCGATCGTCGGCTACACAGAATTGGCGCTCGACGAAGACCTACCCGCGAGCACCCGGTCGATGCTCGAGATCACCGCCCGCAACGCCGATCGCATGCTGGGCATCGTGGCCGACCTGCTCGCGGCGGCGAGCGATTCCCCGCAGACCCTGCTGATGGTCTTCGCGCCCTGCGACCTGGCCCGGATCGTGCGTGACGGGATCGAGTCGATCACGCCCGTCGCATCCATCAACCACATCACGTTCACCGAGCCCGAGCTCGAACCCCTGGAGTTCGACGCCGACGCGTTTCGGCTGCGCCAGGTCATCGACAACATCCTGTCGAACGCCGTGAAGTACAACGTGGCGTACGGTCGCATCGATGTGACGCTGCGCGCAGTGGCCGACGGTGTCGCCGAGTTGCGCGTGCACGACACGGGCCGCGGCATGTCGGATGCGGAGCAGGCTCACCTGTTCGACCGGTTCTACCGGGCCGATTCGGTGCGCAATTCGGCCGTGCACGGCTCCGGCCTCGGCCTCAGCATCAGCCGCGACATCGTGCACCGGCACGGCGGCGATCTGCGCCTCGAGTCGTCACGCAACAATGGAACGACGGCGATCATGACCGTTCCGATGAGAGAACGCCGGCCCGCGGCCGGACCGACATCCCCAGCGAAGGCGACCCCATGACCCTCGACGTCGTCACCCTGATGACCATGTCCAGCCTCGCGGTCGTTCTCTGCGGGGTCTCGTTCATTCTCAACACCTCGTTCACTCGAAACGACGCCACCGGTCGCATGTGGAGCCTCGGTTTCATCGGTGGCATCATCGTGGCGGCGGGCTATGGCGTCGAGGCGCTGGTTGCCGGCGCCTGGTGGGGCCTGCTGGTCGGAAATGTGGCGTACACCGCCGCCATCGGCGCCCTGTGGTGCGGGGCGCGGCTGCACAATCACCGCTCGTCGCTGCTCTGGATCGTGGGCGTCGTCGCGGTCGTGGTCGCAGCGGCCACCATTCTGCAGACCCCCGCCGCGGGAACATGGGCCGGCGCACCCGTGCTGTGGCTCGGACTCGTGGCACTGAGCGTGCTGGGTGGCATCGAGCTGCAGCGTGGCCGGCTTCGGCGCAACGTCAACGGGCGCTCGCTCGGAACCGTGCTGTGGATCGTGGCCTTCTTCATGCTCGCCCGCACCGCCGTCTTTCTCGTCTCTGGGCCGGAGAGCCGCGCGTTCACGAGCTACTTCAACCCGGGAATCGCCGCCGTGATCACGATGGCTCTGATCATCAGCGCGGCCATCACCGTCTCGGTGCTGCGCGCCGAGCGGGGCGGCGACAGCGCCGTCGGAGATATCAGCGTGGGCATCCTGTCGCGGGCCGGCGTGCTGTCGGCCGAGTCATTCGTTCAGACCGCTGAAGACCACCTCGAGCGTGCCGAGGCCGCCGCCGTCGGCATGGCCCTGATCGGGGCGGATGTCGACCGACTTCCCGAGGTCAACACGGCGTTCGGACGCGCGGCGGGCGACGCCGCGATCTCGGCATTCGCTGAGACTCTCCGCACGACCGTGCCCGTGATGGCCGCCATCGGGCATCCTTCGGCCGGGCGGTTCTTCGTTCTGGTGCCCGTCACCAACGCGACCGAGGCGCTGGCCGTCGCCGAACGCATCCAAGTGGCCCTGGTCGACGCCCCACTGCCCGACACCCAGAAGATCAGGCTGACGGCGAGCCTCGGAGTCGCCGGCACCGTCGACCTCGGTTACTCGCTCGAAGCATTGACCGCCGCCGTCGCCGACTCGATCGACATGGCCAAAGCTGCCGGCGGCAACCATATCGAGCTGAGCACCGGTTCATAGGCTCGGCGCGAGGCTCGGGTGCGGGCTCGGCTACTGCGCGATCGCGATCGTGACCTGGTCGCTCGCCGTCTGCTTGGCGTACGTGCCCGAGGTCGGCGTGGTCTGGATGAGCAGTTCGTAGGTGAACGACAGGGTCACGCTCGTGGCCGCCGGGTCGATGGCCGGGAGAATGAAGGTCTGACTGTAGCTGTAGGGCGACTTGATGTCGTATCCCGGGGCGACCGTCGACTGGTCGCTCAGCGGAGCGGGAGCGTCGAGCGAGCCCGCGGGGCCGGTCACGGCGACTACGAGGCTGACGCGGGAGAGATAGACGCCCTGTCCTTGGTCGGTGCCGAGGGCTGCGATCAACGAGAAGCTGATGGGCTTGTTCGCATCCGCCGTCCACTGATCCATGCTCAGGTTCGACCAGTAGTTGGCGGTGAGGGCGGCGTCGCCGGCCTGAAGCTGATGCTGGGCCGAGCCCGTGGCGAGTTCGTTCACGATCGAGGTGATCGTGGCCTTGGGGGTCGGCGTCTTCGTCGTCGTGGCGGCGGATGTCGTGCCGGTCGCCCAGGGTGCCGTGCCGCATCCGCTCAGGGCCAGTATGAGGGCCGATCCGAGAGCGACGGTCGCAGCCGCCTTCGTGCAGCCTGTGCGAATCATGCGCCACTCCCCCGAGGTCGTCGCCGTCACACCTCGAAGCGGGTGCGCGAATCTTGAGCATATCTTGTGGAGACCTTGTCATCGGCTTGCCGAAACCCTGATTCTGGTGCGGCACAGTTGCATTCATGACCGAGACGAACCGCTACGTGATGCCCCAGCCGACTGTCGACCCCGCCCTCGCCGCCTACGCGACCGAGTTCATCGACATCGTCGGTGCCCTGCCGAATTATCGCCCGATGGTCGGCTGCATCGTTCCCGCCTACAACGAGGCCGACTCGATCGCGGATGTCCTCGAGTCGCTTCTCGCGCAGACCCGCCTGCCCGACGTCATCCACGTCATCGTGAACAACTCGACCGACAAGACCGTCGAGATCGCGAGCCGCTACGCCGGGCCGCACAGCCGCACCGACAACGGAGTGACGCAGGAGACAGAGATCTTCGTGCACGACATCGGCGAGAACCCCGACAAGAAGGTGGGTGCCCTCAACTACGGGTACTCGCTCGTCGAGGGCTGCGACTACCTGCTGGGCGTCGACGGCGACACGACCGCCGATGCCACGGCCGTCGAATCGCTCGAGGCCGAGATCGCCTCCGACACCCGCATCGGCGGCATCTCGGCGATCTACTCGATCGACGAGGCGCCCATCACGGGCACGATGGCCAAATTCCTCATCTCGGGCCAGCGCGCACAGTTCGCCGCGTTCAACATGCAGAACATGCTGCGCGGCCGCAACATGGCCGTTCTCGGCGGCCAGTTCTCGATCTTCTCGATCAAGGCGCTGCGCGAGGTCATGGCAGACAGCCACCAGGCCACGCCGTGGGTCAAAGACTCCGAGGTCGAAGACTCACTGCTCTCGCTGCAGATCAAGAGCGCCGGCTACCTCACCAAGATCTCGGCCCGCGCCCGCGCCAACGTCGGTGGCATGACGTCTTTGCGGGGACTCGACGCCCAGCAGGTCAAATGGAACTTCGGCGCCATCGAGCTCATGTGGCCGGGGCAGCGCGGCGACACCAAGGGCCAGCCCCTGCACCCGAATCTGCGGCTGCGCTGGCTCGAGAACCTGTCGATGGTCACCAACATCGTCACCCGCGGCCTGTTCTTCGTGCTGCTCATCGCGTCACTCTCGATCGGCGCCTTCGTCTTCAGCCCCGTGTGGTTGATTCCGCCGGTCGTGGCGATGGCGCTGAACTGGCGCACCGCCTACTCCATGAAGAACCGCAGCTGGAAAGACACGTTCTTCGCGCTGGCCCTCTTTCCCGCCGAGCTCTACATGTGGGTTCGCATCGGCCACTTCGTTCGCGCCTGGTCGAAGTTCGCCAGCAACAAGCAGGTCGACAACTGGGCCGAGCAGGCCAAGGCCGAGCGCGGCTCGGGCAACGCCTACCTCACCCCGTTGCTCGTCGCCGCCGGCATCGTCGTCGCCCTGGTCGTCATCTGGATGCAGCTGCCCATCGTCGCCCAGTCGACCATCCTCTGGATCGGCTGGCCCGTGCTCGGTGTCATCACCGTGCTGCAGACCCTCACCATGTTCGCCAAGCTGGTCAAGCGTCACCACGGCTACAAGGTATGAGCCGCCTGCTCGACGAGAACACCCTTCGCGGCCTGCTCTCGTCTGTGGGGCGGGACGACGGGGCGGGTACACGCTTCATCCACGATTTCGTCAGCCTGTGGGAGACCCGTGTGCAGAGGCTGACGAACGCCCTCGCCAAGCGCGACGCAGACCAGACACACGTCGCGCTTCTCAGCATCAGGGCGTCGAGCACGATGATCGGCGCTCAGGTCATCGAGGCGGCCGCAGCGCTGATGCTGAGCTCGCTCGACCGCCAGAATCTCGCGGAGTGCGCCCGTCATCTCGACCGGCTCGACCGGGTCGGACAGGAGACCTGCGCCGAACTCGACGAGCGATTCGGGCGCACCTCGAACGTCTGATCGGTCGGGCGAGCTACTCGTCTGACGCGGCGAGCCGGTACCCGACACCACGCACGGTCTCGAGCCAGCGCGGCGTCGTGAGACTGTCGCCGAGCTTCTTGCGCAGGTTGCCCATATGCACCTCGACGGCACGCTTGTCGGCCTCGGTCACGTAGTAGGCCGTCACGTAGCTCTCGCCCCGCAGAAGCAGTGCAAGGTCGGCCTTGGTGCGAACCCGACGCTTCGATTCGACGACGGCCACGAGCAGGTCGAACTCCGTGCGGGTCAGCTCGAGGTCTCTGCCGTCGAGAGAGGCCAGCCGCATCTCGCGATTGAGCCGCAGGCCGTTGTGCTCGATCCATCCCTCGCCGGTGTCCTGCGCGGCCTGTCTATCGACCGTCGATGCGGCATCCGGAGCGCCCGGGGCCGCGTGCGCACCCGTGCGGGTGCCCGGCGGCGGAGCCGCAGCAGGGGCGAGCGGAGCCGCGGCCGGGGCGGGCGGCGCGGTCGTCGTAGGGGCGGGGGTAGCCATTGCAGCAGCAGCCGCGGGCTCGCCTGCCGACATCATGCGCGGTCGGCGAAGCAGTGCCTCGATGCGAGCGCGCAACTCGCGCGGGCGGAAGGGTTTGGTCAAATAGTCGTCGGCGCCGGCCTCGAGCCCCTGCAGGGTGTCGATCTCCTCGTCGCGCGCCGTGAGCATCACGAGATAGGTCTGGCTGAACGTGCGCAGGCGCTTCGCCACCTCGAAACCGTCCATGCCGGGCATGCTCACGTCGAGGGTGGTCACGATCGGTTCGTAGGCGCGCACGGCCTGGATGCCGTCGTGGCCGTTGCTCGTGGCGATCACGTCGAATCCGGCCTGCGTGAGCACGCTTTCGAGCAGGTGCCGAATATCTGCATCGTCTTCGATGATGACGGCCATCCGTCTGTCTTGCGCCTCGTAGCCCACAGTGATCCCCAACCCGAACGGTACGGTGCACCCTACCAAAGAGTGCGATCACCAGCCGGCATTGTCGGCCAGCTCGAGCGCCCTTCCGGGCCACCAGGTTCCCGCGGCCGGGCCGCCGTTGCACGTGCCGTCACTCTCTCCCGGCGGCTTGATCCACAGCTGGGCGTCGAGGTGGCCGGCATCGATGACGACGCTCGGCGCGTCGCCGAGCGCGCGTCCCGAGGGGTTGCACCACGCGCCGTTCGAGCCCCTTCCGTTTCGCCCGATGTCGATCACATAGTGCGAGTCGCCCGTGAGTGACGAGAGCTTCTCGCCGTACGCGCGCTCGGTGACGGTGGAGTTGTAATTCGAGACGTTCGTCGCGAACCCGCGGGTCTCGGCGATGCCGGCGCGGTTCAAGAGCCCGGCCATCTGTGCCGCGGGCAACCACGTGGAGTGCCCGCCGTCGAGGTAGACGATCGCCCGCGTCGACACGAAGGCGTCGACGGCCGCCGCGACCTCGGAGACGCGTTCGTCGACGTTGCCGCACTGCGTGGCGAGCGCCAGGGCATCGGGTTCGAGGATGACGACGGCCGAACGCGCGGCGAACGCGCCCGCGATCTCGGCGACCCAGAGCGGGTATTCGGTCGCAGAGAGACCGCCGGCCGACAGGCTTCCGCAGTCGCGGTTCGGCACGCCGTAGACGACGAAGACCGGGGTCGAACGGGATGCGTCGGCCGCGTCGAGGGTCGCGCTGACCGTGGCGGCCACTGTGGCGCTCGGGTACTTCTCGGGTGTGAGCCAGATGGCCGTCGGGGTGGCCGCGAGCCTGTCGAGAACGCCCGTCGCAGCCGAATCAGCGGCTGCAGCGGCGGATGCGGCCGCGGCCTGCGCCGCGAGCGACTCGGGGTCGGCGTAGAACGTCTCGCCACGCAGCGGGTTGTCGATGGGTGCGTTCGCATCGGAGCCGGAACTCGTGGCCGGCTCGGAGGCGGGAAGGGGGATGCTGATCAGCCCCGTGAAGACCACACCGAGCGCCACGATGGGCAGGCTGAGCGCGACGATGGCGATCGCCACCCCGGTTCTCGCGCCACGAGAGGTCACGTGTTCAGCGTATCCGGCGTCGACGCTGCGAAGTCGATGTGCTGCAGAATCCACGCGTGCATGGCGACGGCCGCCGCGGCCGACGCATTGATCGAGCGGGTGGAGCCGAACTGGCTGATCTCGACGATGGCGTCGGCCGCCTCGAGCGCGGGCGCCGAGAGGCCGGGGCCCTCCTGGCCGAAGAGCAGCACGCACTCGGCGGGCAGGGCGAAAGTCTCGATGAGAACGCTGCCCGGCACGTTGTCGATCGCGATCACCGGCAGTCCCGCATCCGCCGCCCACGCCACGAAGGTCTCGACATCGGGGTGGTGCAGCACGTGCTGGTAGCGGTCGGTGACCATGGCGCCGCGCTTGTTCCACCGCCGCCTACCGATGATGTGCACGGTGTCGGCGCCGAACGCGTTTGCGCTGCGCACGATCGAGCCGATGTTGAGGTCGTGCTGCCAGTTCTCGATGGCCACGTGAAACGGATGCCGGGTGAGGTCGAGATCGGCGACGATCGCGTCCATGCGCCAATAACGGTAACGGTCGATCACGTTGCGCGAGTCGCCTCTGGCGAGCAACTCGGCATCGTAGAAATCGTCGCCCGGCAACTCGCCCTGCCAGGGGCCCACTCCGTTGGTCGTGAGTTCGACAGACGGATTCTGCGGGGCGGGAACCGGCTCATCGAGCATGACCACAGGCTAGCGGAGCCGTCGGTCTTTCATCTTCCTCACGGCATAACTTGGATTATAGAAACGATTGTCAGTCGGCGTCGCCCGAAAGTTGTCCACGGCTTTCAGGCTCTCTTTGGCCCGGACACCTGTGCCGTGTTGTCGCGAGCTCACGAGCCACCTATGTGGCATATCCGTCGATCTCCGGCCGGCAGAGGCCACTAGATCGACGGATATGGTCTAGCTGCTAGGGAACTATCAAAAACGACCACGACGGATTGTTATTTGCAAAGGCGTACAGTGGCGCAAAGATGCCGTCAGCGCTACAGAGGCGCCCCCCAGCGTCACCAGTGCAGGTGGTGTTTCCGTTAGAGATACCGCTAATAATTCCCGTACCCCATACATACCCTCCCGTACGAACCTCAATCACCGGTCCGCCACTGTCACCCTGTCCGAGGGCAGGCGTTCCGCTTGTCTGGTGGGTAAGCGACAGGTTGTAGTAGCACTGCAATGCGGCATAACAAACTGTGACACCAATGTTTGTAACCGTGTTGTTGCAGACGATCCCCGAACGTGACCCGTTGTAACAAACGCTGCTTCCGATGGGTGCTCCGTAGTACCCCTTTATCGGGGCAACTGATGAACTGTTCTGATAACCAGCGATGTATGAATACGCGGTGACGTTCGACGCTGACGTGCCGCTGAAAATCTCAAAGTCAGTCCCCCCAGCGGCTTGGCCCGTCGTGTTTCCCACTAGCGTCGACTGAGCGACACCGTAGTACCAAGGCTGCCCAATGGTTCCTCCGCAGTGGTCGGCGGTTAGGTTGCCGTAGGTCGCGCCACTTATGACGGGGAAACCTGTCGTACAGAGGTAGCCCTGGCCGTTCATAATCGCGCCTGAAACGATGGGGCCAGTATTGCTGCCCCTTGTGGCAGTTTCTGGACGCTCGCCGGTTTCGATTGTGAGCGGGATGCTGGACTTGAGTCCGTCGGTCTTTGCTTTCAAACCTTGGCCAGATCCGGGTTCTACCACCAGGTTGATAGAGCTCCCGTCTTTTGCCGGTTCGGCATACGCTACGAGATCTCCGTTCGGCAAATTGCCAGACTCTCCTACAAGCGTCCGAATGGCGTCTTGAATTTCAGTCTTGGAATTCACTGCCGGGAAAATTGTAAATTTTTGACTGGAAAGGCCGGATGTCAACTCCTGACGGACGGCCGTGTCGTCCCCGAAGACGTAAAGGTCGAGGGACGAAGCTTTTTCATTCCACTCGTAGGTGTTAATACTCGCGTCTAGATCGCCGAGCTGAAGTTGAGTAACCGCCTCCTTGACTGCCACAGGAACGGGATCCTTCCACTCGTCCGGGACGTCTGTAAGGAGATCAGTGCCTGCCGGAAGATCAGAATTCGGGGCCTGTTGTGTGGGGAAAGATTCCGGCGGTATGTCTTGCGCGACCGCCCCCTGAGCAGCAGGTGCGGCCAGCAGCAAGGCAGCGGCTGTGACGAAAATCAATGACTTATGACGCATAGTTAAGACTCCCCCGTGTTTGACTCGCCTGAATGGATCCAGTATGGGATTCGAGAGTTGGCGAGATGGTTAGAAGTATGAGTGGGTCGCTGCTGACCTGGCAACAACTTTTCAAACATGAGGAATCTAATACCTAGGGTTGACGGTAAATTCTTGGTCTGCCTTGCCCGACGAGACGGTGACGTTCGCCTCGTCCGGGAGTGCGTCCCAGTCGTCGGTTTGGTACTCAAATGTGGTGGGAACTACGTCGGCCGTACAAGAGCCGCTGGTGTCTATCTGGTAGTGAAACCTCAGGCTTTGAACGTTGGTTTCGTATTCTTGAGGGCGGCAACTCGAACTGGAGAATAGTGTGACCCACACACTGTCGTGAGTTTTGGAAATTGTGACCAAGGGCGATCCTTCCAACGCCAAGCTGGGACGTTCCGCGTGGGAAACGCCGGAAGGAAAACCATTCATCCCTCTGCTCTCCGTTGAGCTGCACGACGTCAGGACGAGGGACAAAAGCAAGGCTCCGATACCGACTGTTCTCCTAGTCATGCTCACGTACCAAATGTATGTCACAGGGGCAGATCAGGACAGGGATAGCTGGAGGCCCCCACATCCGGAAGGTGAGTCAGAAGCCCGACTTGACGCACTCGCGGCTCACGCGGGCGTCTCGGGTGCTGCAGTTAGACGCTGCTCCGCAGCTAGTTGAAGAAGATTCGACGCCTCGTGTCGCCCACGATGTGGGAGACACTGACGCGTCGACCAGGGCGCGTGTCCGCTCGCGGGCTCCCGATCCTGCTCCTCGTGCTTACGCCGTGGTGCCCGCGTAGACGTCTGGAGCGGCGTGGTTCGATGCTCTGACGGATGCGTTGGCGAGTCCTGAGGGTGACGAGATCTGGAGGCGCGTGAGCGTAGCTCCTGACACTGTGTTGAGGGTGGCTCGCCGCGATTGGCTGTCGGCCGACGTCGCCACGGGGCGCGGTGTGACGACCGCTCACGCGACGATCGCGGTCGAGCTTGGCATGGCGAAGAAGACCGTTCAGCGTGCCCGAGAGATCATTCAGGAGTTTGGCTACTCGGTCACGATTTTGGAGGGTTCCTACTTGACCGAGGAGGAACGCCGGGCCGCTCGTGAGCACCACAGGGCTTCCAGATGCAAGCAGCTTCGAGGCTACCGGAACCGCTCCGCCCGTTCCCTGAGCCTGTCGCAGGGCGCGGCTCTTTTAGGCGCGCCTAAATATTCGCTACAGTGGCGTCATGCTCGAATCCACGGCGCCGGTGACGACGCCCCGCGCACCCCGGGGCTCCCACCTCGTCTGGCTGCTCGGGCCCGCGCTCGTCGCCGGCGTCGCCTACCTCGATCCGGGCAACGTCGCCAGCAACATGACCGCGGGTGCCGCGTTCGGATTCTTGCTCGTCTGGGTCGTGGTGCTCGGCAACGTGATGGCCTGGCTCATCCAGTACCTGTCGGCGAAGCTCGGAATCGTGACCGGCAAGAGCCTTCCCGAGCTGCTCGGAGAACGGATCGGCTCGTCCTGGGGCCGTCGACTCTTCTGGGTGCAGGCCGAGCTCGTGGCCATGGCGACAGACCTCGCCGAGATCATCGGAGGGGCCATCGCCCTCTCGCTGCTGTTCGAGCTGCCCCTGCTCGTCGGCGGCGTGATCACCGGCACGGTCTCGATGCTGGTGCTCATCCTTCAGGGATCGGGGCGGCAGAAGACGTTCGAGCGCGTCATCATCTCGCTGCTCGTGATCATCGCGGTGGGATTCGCGGCCGGCGTCGTGATCAACCCGCCCGACGCGGCCTCCGTCGTCGGCGGCCTCGTGCCCCGGTTCGAGGGACCGTCGTCGGTGCTGCTCGCCGCATCCATTCTGGGCGCCACGATCATGCCGCACGCCATCTACGCGCATTCGGCCCTCACCCGCGACCGCTTCGCCGTGCGTGCAATCGGGCACACGACGAAGCGCCTCCTCTCGGCCACCCGCTGGGACGTGTCGATCGCCCTCGCCATCGCGGGAACCGTGAACCTCGCCATCCTGCTGCTCGCGGCCACATCGTTGCAGGGGGTCGCCGGCACCGACACGCTCGGGGGCGCGCACGCCGCAATCGGCCAGGCCATGGGCGGCGTCGTCGCGACCCTGTTCGCGGTCGGGCTGCTGGCATCCGGCCTCGCATCGACCTCGGTCGGCGCCTACGCGGGGGCCGAGATCATGCACGGCCTGCTCACGGTGCGCATCCCGATCGTCTGGCGCCGGCTCGTCACCCTCATTCCGGCGCTCGTCGTTCTGGGAGTCGGGCTCGATCCCACCTGGTCGCTCGTGCTCAGCCAGGTGGTGCTCTCGTTCGGAATTCCGTTCGCGCTCATTCCGCTCGTCTGGCTCACGTCGCGCACGGCGCTGCTCGGCGAGTTCACCAACCGCTGGCACACCACCGTCGCGGGCATTCTCGCCTCGGTGCTGCTCGTCACGCTCAACGTGACGCTGCTCGTGCTCATCTTCACGGGGGCCTGACCCTAGGCTGGAGCGATCATGAGCATCCCCGAGCCGGCCGCACGACGAACCCAGCCGAACGCCGACTCGGCGGCAGAGGACTACCTCAAGACGATCTACCAGCACACCGAATGGCAATCCGACCCGGTCACCCCGTCGGTGCTGGCCTCGAGCATGGGAGTCGCGCCTTCTTCTGTGACCGAGATGGCCAAGAAGCTCAGCGCGGCGGGCCTCGTGAACTATGCGCCCTACAAGCCGCTCACCCTCACGGCCGAGGGCGTCGCGCGAGCCCGCGGTGTCATTCGGCGGCACCGGATCATCGAGACCTGGCTGGTCGACGAGATGGGCTATGACTGGCACGAGGTGCACGACGAGGCCGAGGTGCTCGAGCACTCCATCAGCGAGCGACTTCTCGACGCCATCGATTCACGCCTCGGGCATCCGAGAAGTGACCCCCATGGCGACCCGATCCCCTCGGCCGCCGGCACCGTCGACGAGTCGTCGGCGCTGCTGCTGTCGAGCGCGGCCGTGGGAACGTCGGGCGCCGTTGTGCGCATCAGCGACCGCGATCCGTCGCTGCTCCTGTCGCTCGCCGCGGCGGGCATCCGCCCCTCGACGATGATCTCTGTGGTGTCGAGGCATGACGACGCCGGGTTCGTCGTGCGCGTCGCCGGCGCACCGGGCGCGGATGCCGACACGGCCGCGCTCGTGCCGGTTTCGGCATCCGGCGGCTCGTCGATCTGGATCTCGGCACCGGCCTGAGGCCTGCTCGGCAACCGCCGCTAGGCTGGGAGAGGCAGGCGACGAAAGGACTCTCCCATGGCTCGACGCGATGAGATCGAATGCTGGCTCACCGACATGGATGGCGTTCTCGTTCATGAGAACAGGGCGCTTCCGGGTGCGGCGGAGCTGCTGCAGCAGTGGCGCGACGAGGGCAAGCCCTACCTGGTGCTCACGAACAACTCCATCTACACGCCGCGCGACCTCAGTGCTCGGCTGCGCGCATCCGGACTCGAAGTGCCCGAAGAGGCGATCTGGACCTCGGCGCTCGCCACGGCCAGTTTTCTCAAATCGCAGATGCCGGGCGGCAGCGCCTTTGTGATCGGCGAGGCCGGCATCACCACCGCGCTGCACGAGGCGGGCTTCATCATGACCGATACGAAGCCCGACTACGTGGTCGTCGGCGAGACGCGAAACTATTCGTTCGAGGCGATCACCCGGGCGATCCGGCTGATCTCGGCGGGCGCACGGTTCATCGTCACGAATCCGGATGCGACGGGGCCGAGCGCCGAGGGCCCGATGCCCGCCACCGGGGCGGTCGCCGCGCTGATCACCAAGGCCACGGGCATGGAGCCCTATGTCGTGGGCAAGCCGAACCCCATGATGTTCAGATCGGCACTCAACCGCATCGGCGCGCACTCCGAGAACACGGGCATGATCGGCGACCGCATGGACACCGACGTGGTCGCGGGCATCGAGGCGGGGTTGCATACCATCCTGGTGCTCACGGGCATAAGCGACCAAGCCGAGATCGAGAAGTACCCGTTCCGCCCCGACGAGATTCTCTCGGGAGTGCGCGACCTCCTCCGCACGGAGCCCCTCGAGTCCGACGTGATTTGACGCCCGCGTATCTGGTCGCCTCTGACCAGCAGCACCCGCTGCGGTCAGTTGTCCCCGGTGCGCCAGCGCCTCCTGCCCGCAGCGGCACCTGCTGGACGGTATGAGACTGTTCCACCCCCAGCGAGGCTCGCCAGAGACAGTCCCCAGATTCACTATGTTCTCCGTCGGGGCGCCGGCCGCGCGGCATCCTGTTCGCATGCACGAACATCTCCGAGACGCCCGCACTGGGCTCATCCTCATGTCCAGCCCCGTGATCACCCCCAGCGAGGCTCGTCAGGTGAGACGGGAGCATCGGTCTGGCACCGCGACGAGGTTGCACCGAGGGGTCTATGCCGAGACCGAGCGGGTGACGTCGCTGACCCCTCGGGCCCGGCACGTCGCCCAGATTCATGCCGTCGTAGAGACCCGGCGCATCCGACCGATCATCGGCCATCTTTCGGCGGCCGTTTTCTGGGGGATGCCGATCCGCCCCTCGATGCCGACCACTGTGCACCTGATTGTCCCTCCCGACTCCGGCGCGAATTCCAAGAACGGGGTGACCGTGCACAAAGAGCAGCTCTCCGACAAAGACGTGGTCGAAGTCGGCGGCATTCTCGTGACGAGTCCGATGCGCACACTTCTCGACCTCGCGCGCGTCAGTCCTTTCGTCACCGCGGTCACTGCCCTCGATTTCGCACTGCACGACAGACGGTCGACGGCTTTCGTGCCGCTGGTGAAATCGGACCTGCTCGCGAGCGTGGGTTCGCTCGACTCCGTGCGCGGCCACAGCCGTGCTCGTCGCGCCGTGGAATTCAGCCGTCCGGGAGCGGACAACGCGGGTGAGACGCACAGCCGCATCGTCATAGCCGAGCTTGGATTCCCAGCGCCCGAACTTCAGGTCCGTCACGTCAATCCGCGCGGCGGCTACTACTACGTCGACTTCGAGTGGCCGGAGTTCCAGCGCATCGGAGAGTTCGACGGAAAGGGCAAATACGTCAAGCCCGAGTATCTCGGTCGCATGTCGCCAGGCGACGCAGTCGTCGAGGAGAAGATTCGCGAAGACCACCTGCGGGCCGAGCATTACGGGGTCAGCCGTTGGGGGCCCGGCGACGTCAACGGCCGGCGCCAACTCCGCCGGATCCTGATCGAGGCGGGCCTGCCCTGCGTGCGCTGACCAGTAGCACCCGCTGCGGGCAGTTCTCCCCCGTGCGCCGGCACCTATTGCCCGCAGCGGGTGCTACTGGCGGGCTAGAGCCTCGCCCAGCGAGCCCTCGCCGCGCAGAAGAGCCCGTAGGCGATGAGGCCGACGCCCACGGCCACCAGAATCACCTTTCCGAATGGCAGGTCGACGAGCGACTTCAGTGCTCCGTCGAGTCCGGATGCCTTCTCCGGGTCGGCTGTCACGGCCGCGACCACGAACAGCACCCCCACGACGAAGAGCGCGACGCCTTTCGCGACGTAGCCCACGACGCCGAGAACGCGCACGACGGTTCCCGTGGTTCCCGCCGGAATGAGCAGGAGCTTCTCGAACTTCGTGAGTACACCCTGAACAACGAAGGCCACGCCGATGCCCGCAACGACGAGCCCCACGATCACCAGCAGAATGACCCCGCCAGGGCTCGCGAGGAGTTTCGCGCTGAAACTCTGGCTCGTGTTCGACGAACTCGACGAGCCGCCGAGCGCGAACGTCGCCGCGGTCACCCCGACGGCCCCGTAGGCGACACCCTTGCCGAGTTCGGAGACGCGCCGACCCCACTTCTTCTTCGGATCGGGCTCGTCGAGAAGAAACACCTGCACGATCTGCCAGAGCACCAAGGCCAACAGGCCGACGACCACGATCCAGATCACGACGATGCCACCCGGCTTAGACGACAGTTCGCGCAGAGCACCCGACTGGTCGGCCGACTCCCCCGACCCGCCGACGAGGCTGATGGCGATGGCCCCGATGAGGATATGGAGGAGTCCGAGCACGGCGAAGCCGGTGCGGGCAAGAATCTCGAGGGCTCGACTGTTCTTGGCCGTTCGGGCAGCGGTCTTCGCAGAATTGGTCATTACCCGAGGGTAGCGATGTCGAGCGCCGTGAGAAGCCGGGGTCGACACGCCCGCTCCGCTGAACGTCGCGGCAACGACGAAGGGCCGAGACTCTCGTCTCGGCCCTTCGGGTTCCGGCTACGCCGGATGAATTCGTGCTACGCAGCGGCGTTCTGGCGACGACGGGCGACCACGAGGGTGGCACCGACGAGCAGCAGAAGAGCGGAGCCGCCGACGAGAATGCCCGCGTCGGAGGAGCCGGTGTTGGCGAGCTGCGGGGCAGCCGACACAGCGGCGGGAACGACGGGAACGTCGCACGGTCCGACGGCGAAGACGCCGGCGGTCGTGACGGATCCGACGAACGTGATCGTGTAGGAGCCGTCGGGGATGTTGCCGGCGGTCGAGAACAGCTGAAGGTACTGGGGCTCGAAGCTGCCGGTTTCGTCAGCGGTCAGCGGCTCGTCGTCGTCGCCCGGGATGACGTTGCCCGCTGCGTCGGTGACGGAGTAGGTGATGCCCTCTTCGAACTGGCCGAAGCCGGTGGCTCCCACGAGCACTCCGGGATCCCGAACAGCGTCGCCGCTCAGGCAGACGGGGTCGACCGTGACGTTCTGAGCTGCGGGCACGAATGCCGCGATCTGCAGTTCGACCACGTTAGAGAGCACGAACGGCACTTCTCCGTCGCCGCCCTCGACCTCGTAGCTGGCAACCACAGACGCCGTCTCATCTTCGGCGACATCGTACGGTCCGGCTTCCGGAACGAAGGTGGTGGTGAACGCCCCGGCCTCGTCGGTGGTCACAGTCGTCTCGCCCCAGGTCTCGCCGGAACTGCCGTTGTCGATGCCGGCGAAAATCGTCACCTCGGTCGTCGCCGGGAAGTCATTGCCGGTGACCTGGATGCCTGCACCCCAGCCCGCGCCGGACTGGAACGCGGTGTTCGCCAGCGTGATGGTGTTGGGCTCTGCGGCGGTGGCCGGACCGGCCACGAGAAGCGAGCCGCCGGCAACGAGGGCCGTTGCGACGATACCCGCGCCGAGGCGGGAAAGGATTGAGCGGGACATTGTTCTCCTGAAGTAGGCGAGCAGGGGGATCATCATCAGTGTCGAACCGACGAAAGTAGCGATGCTGCGAGTTAGCTGCGTCGACGCAAGGCTATAGGCACTTTCCCAGAAACGCCACATCTGCATGCAATTTCATGCATCCACACTCGCGACGAGCTACGCCTGCGGCAACGGCGCCTGAATCGAACCGGTGAGCTTCTCCCCCGACGATCGAGTGACGAAGCACGAATACTCACGCTGCCCCGCGGCCCATTGGGCGTCGGAGACCGGGTAGCTCGCCTGCCACTGCACATCGGGGTAGGCCGCCGCCGCCGCGAAGTCGAGCACCGTGGGCGCGGTGCACGCGAGGTTCAATTGTGCCGTGATGGCAGCCTCGCCGGGAAAGGCCGCAGCCGGGTCGGAACCGAGTGACACACGCGAGATGAGCTGGGCAGCGTGCGGAGCTGCGCAGTCGACGACCGTGAACGCCTCGTCCCAGGGCGATCCGAACGGATCGAGGCACTCGCCCCCGCGCAACTCGGCCCACGGGTGATCCCCCGCGGCCGCCGGGCCGGTCGCGGCGGCGGCGTCGGGCGTCGGCGTCGATTCGACCGCGGGCGTCGACGCGGTGGCCGTGGGCATCGAAGAGGCAGTCGGCGTGGATGTCGGCCCAGTCGCCCGCGACTCGTCGAACCACGGCAGGTGCCGGCCCAGCACGAAGAAGAGCACCAGCACGAAGACGGCGGCGAGTGCGACGACGACCCAGACCAGCCATCTCGGCGTCGCGCGCCGAGCGCCCACGGCGCCCGCGGCATCCGGGAGCGTCACCGTCTACTCGAGACCGAGGTCAGCCAGGCCGATCGCGTAATAGTAGGGGTAACCGGCCTTCTCGATGCGTTCACGCGCGTCGGTGTTGCGGTCGACGACGACCGCGACGCCCACGACGATCGCGCCCACCTTCTCGAGCGCCTCGATGGCCTTCAGCGGCGAGCCGCCGGTGGTCGACGTGTCTTCGAGCACGATCACGCGCCTGCCGTCGAGCTCGGGGCCCTCGACTTGCTTGCCGCGCCCGTGGTCTTTGGGCTCTTTTCGCACGACGAACGCGTCGTACGACAGCCCCTGGGCTGCGCCCTGGTGCAGAATCGCGGATGCGACGGGGTCGGCTCCCATGGTGAGGCCGCCGACGGCGAACACGTCGGGGATGTCTCTGATGACGTCGATCATGACCTGGCCGATGAGCGGCGCGACGCGGTGGTCCAGGCTCACCTTGCGCAGATCGACGTAGTAGCTCGCCTTCGTGCCGCTCGTGAGCGTGAAGTCGCCGTGAAAGACGGCCTCGGCGGAGATGTAGTCGATGAGTTGCTGGCGCGCGTTCGTCACCGCCCCAGTGTAGGGGAGCCGAGTTCGGGCTAATAAACTGGGGCGCATGCGCATTGCGACCTGGAACGTGAACTCCATCAGGGCCCGGGTCGACCGGGTCGCCGACTGGCTCGTGCGCGAAGACGTCGACGTTCTCGCCATGCAAGAGATCAAGTGCAAAGAGAACCAGTTTCCGTTCGAGCAGTTCACGGCGGCCGGGTACGACGTCGAACTGCACGGCCTGAGCCAGTGGAACGGCGTGGCCTTCGCTTCGCGGCTGCCGATGACCGAGGTCACGAAAGACTTCGAGAACATGCCGGGTTTCGGCAAGGAGAATGACGACGGAACCCTGCCGCTCGAGGCGCGCGCCCTCGGCGTGACCGTGAACGACGTTCGCCTGTGGAGTCTCTATGTACCCAACGGCCGAGAGCTCGAGAACCCGCACTACGACTACAAGCTGCGCTGGCTCGCCGCCCTCTCTGCAGACACCCGGGCCTGGATCGCGGCGAACCCCGAGCAGCCGCTCGCGCTGATGGGCGACTGGAACGTGGCTCCCCTCGACACCGACGTGTGGGACATCCACGCCTTCGACGGGTCGACCCACGTGTCGGCGCCCGAGCGGGCCGCGTTCATCGACTTCGTGAACGCGGGCCTCACCGACGTGGTGCGCCCACGCGTTCCCACCGGCTACACGTACTGGGACTACAAGCAGCTGCGCTTTCCCCGCAACGAGGGCATGCGCATCGACTTCATTCTCGGCTCGAAGCCGTTCGCCGATGCGGTCTCGAACGCCGGCATCGACCGCAACGAGCGCAAGGGCGATGCGCCGAGCGACCACGTTCCGGTCTGGGTCGACCTCGACCTCGAGACGGGAGAAGACGAAGACCGGCCCATGTTCTGGTGAGAAACACAGGGCATGTCGATTTCATCGCTCGGCGATGTCTAGATCTCTTGGTGTCATGCACGCTCTGCTGAAACAGGTACGCGCAGAGCCTCCCTGCCGACTCAGGCACGGCGTAGCGTTGCGGCCATGGACAACCGAATCGAGCTGCGTGAGTTTCTCAGCACCCGCCGCGCGAAGATAACCCCGGAGCAGGCCAACCTGCCCGCATACGGCGGCAACCGCCGGGTGAAGGGCCTGCGCCGCGAAGAGGTCGCCATGCTCGCCGGGGTGAGCGTCGATTACTACACCAAGCTCGAACGCGGCACCGTGGGGGCCGTGTCCGCGAGCGTTCTTGACGCCGTCGCCCGGGCGCTGCAACTCACGCCCTCGGAGCGCGAGCATCTATTCCATCTCACCGGTACCGCGCCGGCCATCCGTATGCGCCGTCGCCCGGCCCTTCGTGCGGTGCGCGCCTCAGTGCAGCGCGTCGTCGACGGGCTCTCGGATGCCCCGGCTTTCGTGGCGACCAACGACCGTGACCTCATTGCAGCGAACGCGCTCGGCCGGGCCGTTTTCGCTCCTCTCTACGACGCAGCCTCCGACGGAACGCCGAACACCGCCCGGTTCCTGTTCCTCGACCCCGCGGGGCGCGACTTCTTCGCCGACTGGTCCAAGGCTGCTGCCGACACGGTCGCGAACCTCCGCACCGAACTCGGAAGAGACCCGTTCGACGCCGGCGTCACCACCCTGATCGACGACCTCAACCGAGGCAGTGCCGAGTTCCGCACTGTGTGGAAGGCCCACGACGTGCGATACCACGACACCGGATTCAAAGACCTCCGCCATCCGGTCGTCGGGGAGCTGCACCTCACCTTCGAGGCCATGGAGCTTCCCGCCGACCCCGGACAGATGCTCATCGTCTATGGCGCCGAGCCAGGCTCCGCGACAGCTGACGCCCTCCGGCTTTTGTCGAGTTGGAGCGCGGAACCAGCCGCCCCGACCCTCCAACCGCCGGTGAGAAAGGAATGACCATGCGCCCGACGTTCCTCACCCGCGCCGCGCTGGGCTTCGGGGTTGTCGCGCTCAGCACGGGCCTCGCGGCGTGCAGCCCGACTGCCGGGCCGACCAGCAGCACACCCGACTCGCGGCGGACCATCCCGGCACCGTCTGCTACCGCCACGTCCTCACCGGAGGACACTCCGGTGCCCATCCCTGCCTCCGATTCTGCGGCGCGCGAAACCGTTTATGCAGACGGTGAATACGCCGCGACCGGTTGGTACGGCGGCCTCCCCTCCCACCATGACGTGACTCTTACCATCGCCGTCGACGTGGTCACCGGAGTGGAGATCACCACGCCGGCCGAGGACGAGACCTCGCTGGGCTACCAGCAGCGTTTCGCCGAAGCCCTGCCCGCAGCCGTCGTCGGCCGAAGCATCGACGAGATCGCGGTCGACCGGCTCGCCGGGTCGACCGGATGCTCCCAGGGGTTTATGGACGCACTGGCCCAGATCAAAGAACAGGCCACGGCCTGACCTCGCGCAACCCTCCAAGCTGCACCACAACCGAAACAGGAAGAAGCATCATCATGACTGTCCCCCTCCTCACCCTGAACAACGGAGTACAACTCCCCACGATCGGCCTCGGCGTCTTCCAGACCCCTCCCGATGAGACCACCGATGCCGTCGAGGCCGCGCTCCGCGCCGGATACCGCCACATCGACACAGCGGCTGCCTATGGCAACGAGCAGCAGGTCGGCGAGGGCATCCGCCGCTCCGGCGTGCCTCGCGACGAGGTCCTCATCGAGACGAAGGTGTGGATCAGCGACTACGGCTACGACGCCACCCTGCACGCGTTCGAGAAGAGCGCCGGCAAGCTCGGCGTCGACACGATCGACCTGTTCATCCTGCATCAGGCTCTGCCAAGCCGGTTCGACCTCACTATCGAGGCGTACAAGGCACTCGAAACGCTCTTCGCCGAAGGCAAGGTGCGCGCCATCGGCGTCAGCAACTTCATGCCCGAGCACCTCGAGAAGCTCCTCGCCGAGACCACCGTCGTGCCGGCCGTGAACCAGATCGAACTGCACCCGTACTTCCAGCAGAAGGAACTGCAGGCCGCGAACGCCGCGCACGGCATCCTCACCCAGGCCTGGTCACCCATCGGGGGTATCACTCACTACCGCGACTCCGACAAGAGCGCCCTCGAAGACCCCGCCCTCCTCGCCATCGCGGAGACGCACGGCAAGTCTGCTGCGCAGGTCATGCTCCGCTGGGGCATCCAGGAGGGCCGATCGGTCATCCCCAAGTCGACCAAGGCCACCCGCATCGCCGAGAACTTCGACGTTTTCGACTTCGAACTCACGCCCGACCAGCTCGCCGCGATCGATGATCTCGACACCGGCACCCGCGGCGGCCCGGAGCCCGAGTTCATCACCCTCGACAACTTCGGCAAGCCCATCCCCGAGGCCGGAGAATGAGCACGCCCTCCCGGGTCGCCGTCATCACCGGCGCCTCGTCCGGCATCGGCGAGGCGACCGCCCGGGCTTTGCACTCCGCCGGCGACACGGTCGTGCTGCTGGCACGCCGGACCGATCGTCTCGAGGCGCTGGCAGTCGAGCTCGGAGAGCAGGCCCTCGCGATCCCGGCCGATGTCACCGACCGCGACTCACTCGTCGCTGCCGCTGAGCGGGTCCAGACCGAGCTCGGCGGCGCCGACATCCTCGTCAACAACGCCGGCGTCATGCTGCTCGGGCCGTTCTCGGCCGAGCAGCGCGACGACTACCGGCAGATGATCGAGGTCAACCTGCTGGGTGCCATCACCACGACCGAGGTATTCCTCGAGCAGCTGAAGACCGGTGGTGCCGGTGACATCATCACCATCTCTTCCGTCGCCGGGCGCACCGCCCGTGCCGGCAACGGCGTCTACGCCGCGACCAAGTGGGGCATCAACGGCTGGTCGGAGTCCCTTCGACAGGAGCTCCTGCCCGACATTCGGGTCACCCTCATCGAACCGGGCGTGGTCGCCACCGAGCTGCCGGACCACATCACCCACGCGCAGACGAAGCAGGCCATCGGTGAGATGTACGGCAACGCCACCGTCACACCCGAGGACATTGCGGAGGTCATCGCCTTCACGCTTGCACGGCCGCGCCACCTCGCCATCAACGAGATCCTGCTCCGGCCCGCCGACCAGCGCTGACGAAGGGACGACCCTTATGGACTACCGTCTTATCGGCCGTACCGGTCTGAAAGTCAGTCCCCTCGCGCTGGGCACCATGATGTTCGGCCCCTGGGGCAACGACGACGTCGATGACTCGATCCGGATCATCCACCGCGCCCTCGACGCGGGCATCAACCTCGTCGACACTGCGGATATCTACTCCGAGGGCGGCTCGGAAGAGATCGTCGGCAAGGCCCTCGAAGGTCGCCGCGACGACGTCGTGCTCGCGACCAAATTCTTCGTGCCGATGAGCGACAAACCCAACGAGAGCGGCGGGTCGCGTAAATGGATCATGCGCGAGGTCGAGAACTCACTGCGCCGGCTCCGCACCGACTACATCGACCTCTATCAGGTGCACCGGCCGGATGCGGAGATGGACGTCGAGGAGACTCTCGGCGCCCTCACAGACCTCGTACGTCAGGGCAAGGTGCGGTACATCGGCTCGTCGTCGTATTCCGGCAGCCAGATCGTGGAAGCCCAGTGGGCCTCCCGCGATCGCAACCTCGAGCGCTTCGTCACCGAGCAGCCGCCCTACTCGATGATCGTTCGCGGTGCCGAGAACGACGTGTTTCCCGCCCTGCAGCGCCACGGCGTGGGCAGCCTGACCTACAGCCCTCTCACTGGTGGCTGGCTTTCGGGCAAGTACCGCAAGAACGGCAACGAACCCGTTGTCGCCTCGCACGCTCGGAAACGCCTCGCGGCCCGCTTCGACCTGTCGACGCCCGCGAACCAGAGGAAGCTCGACGCGGTCGACCAACTCGCGCGGGTAGCCGACGACGCCGGCGTCACCCTGATCGAGCTAGCCATCGCATTCGTCATCCGCCACCCCGGCGTGACGTCTGCCATCATCGGGCCGCGCACCATGGAGCAGCTCGAATCCCAGTTGCCCGCCGCGGGCATCCACCTCACCGACGATGTGCTCGACCGCATCGACGAGATCGTCGTGCCCGGCGTCACCATCAATCCTGAAGACGACAGCTATGGCATCAGCGAGCTCGCCCCCTCTGCACGGCGACGCGAGTTGCGCTGATCATTAGCTCGGAATCCGGGGCCGACGTCGCTGGCCCGACGCTCCCTCCTCCGCGATGGATGACTACTCGATGGCGAGCTGGGGACACACCATCTTCACCGGCCCTCGGCGCTGAACCCAGGCCCTCTCTGCGCACAGCGAGCTGGCGAAAATCCGATTCGGCGTGGCCCGTTCGAGAAGGCAGTGAATCAGTTGGCCTAGCGAGCAGTCGATCGAGCGAGGGCGGCTTCGATCACGCTCTCGATGAAGGGGGCGAGGGTGAACGCGAACGTGCGCGTCAGGTGGTCCTGGTCGCGGTACACGTTGGCTCCGCCGATGACCGGGAAGCACTGAGACGAGTCGCAGTACGTCTCCGAGAAGTCGAGAAGGGTCACGTCTGCCCCGCCGGCCGATAGTCCGCTCGCTGCCGAGGCGAGGGGGTCGACCTCGCCGAGGCCGTCTTCGCGAGATTCGGTGCAGACCGATGCGTCGGAGATGCGCAGGCACTTGTTCGGGTCGGTCTCCCACGACGGGTTGTCGACGAGGGTGACCACGGGTGCCCCCTGCGACAGCTGGGGCGTCCAGGCGTCCACGAATCCAGCGGTCTCGGCGGCGGCGGCCGAGCCTTCGGCATCCAGAGCGTGGTCGGCGAGTGCGGCGGTGAAGATCACGTCGTAGGGCGCCACCGACGCGAGCTCGTCGTCGAGATGGGAACGCCAATCGGCGCAGGACGCGGCGAAGGCGTCGCCGCCGGCAATCGGCGTCGTGCTCCACGGGCAGGCGCCCTTGAGGTAGGTGGTGAGCTGCCAGCCGTTCGTCTCGGCGAGCTGGATGAGCGGGTCGAGCAGCGAATAGGCGTGGCTGTCGCCGATGATCGCGACCCGGGGCGCGGCATCCGACCCTGTGCCACCCGAATCCGTGTCGCCGAACTCGCAGCTCGTCAGAGTCGAGTCGTTGAGGGTGACCAGGCACTCGGGGTGCTGGGGACGGTCGGCGTTGCCGAATCCGGGGCTGGGAATGATCTGGCCCTCGAGCTTCGGGTTCGAACAGAAATCGATGGGCGACAGCCCGTCTGTGAGGCCGGATGCCGCGCCGAAGCAGTCGGGCGGCGTCTCGAGCGTGGTGCGCAGCTGGGCCGCCGCAGCGTCGTACTTGGGCTGCTGAACGGCGCTCGTGACACCGACGACGAGGGTGACCACGGCCATGGCCGCGAGCATCGCCGCGAAGGTCGCCCGGGGTTTGCGCCGCACGAGCGGTGTGAACGCGCGCGTCGGATCTTCGATGAACTTCTTGGTGAGCCACGCGATCACGAAGCAGAGCACGAACAGAACGAGGCGGTTGATCGTGGAGAGGCCCCAGCCCGGCACGAACGGGGCGATGATGATGAGCGGCCAGTGCCAGAGGTAGAGCGAGTACGAGATGTCGCCGACGAAGCTCACGGGACGCATGCTCAGCACGCTGCCCGCGTCGTACCAGCGCGCGCGGTGCGAGGCCAGGATGATCGCCATCGTTCCGACGACGGGCAGCACGGCCGCGTAACCCGGGAACGGCGTGGCCTTGTCGTAGAAGTAGCCGCATCCGAGCACGATGGCGATGCCGCCATAGCCCAGAACGTTCGACAGCCAGGCCCTCGTGGGCCGCAGGCGCGGCAGCAGCGCGAGCACGGCACCCGCACCGAACTCCCACATGCGGGTGAACGTGACGAAGTAGGCCTGCGCCGGGTTGGTCTGCGTGTAGACGATGGAGAACGCGAGAGACAGGATGCTGACGGCCACGACGACCCCGAACAGAGCGTTCCAGCGCCTGCTCGACCCGAGCCTCACGGCGAGCCAGGAGGCGCCGAGCAGCATCAGTGGCCAGATCAGGTAGAACTGCTCCTCGAGCGACAGCGACCAGTAGTGCTGCACGAGCGTGGCCTCGTTGGCGGCGGCGAGGTAGTCGACCGAGTTGGCCGCGAGCGCCCAGTTCTCGACGTAGAAGGTCGACGCGAGGATCTCGCGCAGGTTCTCGCCGAGACTCGACAGCGGAAGGATGAACAGGGTCGCCAGCGCCGAGAAGACGAGCACGGTTACGGCGGCGGGCAGTAGCCGGCGCACCCTTTTGGCGTAGAAGGCGGGCAGGGCGAGGCGGCCCGTCTTCTCGAGTTCGCGGGCGAGCTGCCCCGTGATGAGAAATCCCGAGATGACGAAGAAGACGTCGACGCCGATGTAGCCGCCCTGCAGCCGTCCGGGCCAGAAGTGGTAGACCACCACGAGCAGCACGGCGATCGCGCGGAGCCCCTGCAGGTGGGGAAGGAAGTGCGCCGGTGTACTGGAGGGCGGCGGGCTCGTGTGCATATCGCTCCCATGCTAGCTGGCGGGCTCGGGGCGTTAAGGTGGCTTACATGCCTAAGACCGTGACCTGGGACTACATCGACGAATCCAGCTTCGAAGCCGACGACCCCGAGAAGGCGCTCGTCGTCGCCGAGGAGTTCCTCGCCGCCGCGCGCGATCCCGAGACGTTCTACGACGACGACGTGACGCCCGCCGCGCTGTTCATCGCGGCATCCGAGAGTTTCTACGATGCTCTTCTTCCCCTGCGTGCCTATGAGGCCGCCCGTGAAGCACAGGATGCGCCCGGCGACGCTGCTCCCGACAAGCGCGTCTATCTCATCGAGGGCTTGCTGCGCACGGGCCAAGAGGCCGAGGCCAACGACCTCGCCAAGGCCCTGCGTGCAGAGAAGCCCGAAGATCCCATGGTCTACTCGTTCGTCGGCGACAGCTACGACTCGGCCGGCGATGCGCGCAACGCCGAGCGCTGGTTCGACATGGGCATCGAGATGGTGACCAAGGTCATCAATGACGCCGACGACCTCGATCGCGACGAGCTGGCGGATGCCATGGAGACGCGGGAGCTGCTCGTCTTGGGCCGTCACGCCGTGCGCCATGCGGCCGGTCATCAGCCCGACGACCTCGATGAAGAGGCTCTCGAGATTCTCGAGGAGTACGGCGAGGTCGACGAAGACGAAGACGGAGACACGAAGTAGTTTTCGCTCGGCCCCTCGGCGGTAGTTGCCTCGAATCAATTTGTTTTGCGCCCCGCGCAGGTGAAAGATGTTCTTGTGACCCACGATCTGATGTCCCCCGAGAAGAACGTCCAGCGCATCATGTGGACAGGAACCATCTGGTTCGTCGCCGCCGTCGGGGCATCGGCGATCACCCTCGGCCTGCTGCTGTCGAGTGGCTGGCGACCGGCGCTCCTGGCTAAGGGTCTCGCGCTGTTGTGGTGGATCGGGTCGGGCCTGGTCGCCGTGAGCATCGGACTCATCGGATGGTCGGGCTGCCCGATCCTCGAGGTCGACGTTCCGACCTCCGACCGCAACAAGACCCGCACCATGCAGCTCGGAACGATGCTGTTCATCGTGGGCGGCGCCGCCGCCATGCTGGCGGTGCTCTTAGGCCCTGCGGGCTGAGCTCAGGCGCGGGTCAAGCTGCAGAAACGTCGGCCGCCGGCAGTGAAGGCGCTGTCGACGGCGAATCCGGATGCCTGGGCCACCTCGCGCAGGCGGGTGAGGCCCACTTCGGCCCACGGAAAGGCGGCGCTCTGCGAGCCCTCCGCGTCGACGAGAGTGGCGTTGTAGGAGTGGTCGCGGTCGTCGTCGGGGTGCACTTCGACGATCAGCGTGGCTGACTCGGCGACGATCTCTCCGCAGCGGGAGAGCAGCGCGGCGACGTCTCCCCCGATTCCGACGTTGCCGTCGATCAGCAGCGCTGTGCGCCAGGTTCCCTCCGCGGGAACCCGGTCGAAGACGGATCCCAGGGCCACGGCCATTCCGCCGCGGCGGGCCAGCTCGACGACGTCGGGAGAGACATCCAACCCCAGGGCCATGAGGCCGAGCTCGCCGGCGGCCCGCACCATGCGGCCGGGCCCGCATCCGATGTCGAGCACCGGACCGCGGGCGTGCCGCAGCAGCGAACGATCGACTTCGTCTGCGTCGGCGTTCCATTTGTCGAAATCGAGGTCGACGCCGGCGGCCGATCCCGCGATGCCCGGGGTGGCCTCGTGCAGCTCGAGCCGGCCGCGGGCATCGTGCCGCAGCGCCCTGGCGTAGGGCTCGTCGCCCCCGAGGCCGAACGTGGAATCGGCAGGATTCTGCTGCAGGAGACTCATGGGCGGTATTCGTATCGGACGACCGGGCCGGATTGTGTGTCGAACCGGATCACCCTGATCAGAAGACAGTGATGGCCGCCCTCGTCGTGACGGTGTCGTAGACGGATTCGACGTCTCCGCCCGGGGTGCAGGTGACGTCGACGTAGAGGCCGCTGCCGAGCACGCCGAATCCGCGTGCCGCCAGCTTCCAGTTCGAGCCGTCATCGTCTGTGCCCTGCAGCAGCAGGGTGTCCACGGTTCCCGCACCCTCGAAGTTGTATGAGATGGTGCCGTCGCTCATTTTGTCTTCGATGGTCTTCTGGTCTGTCGTCAGCACGTCGGCCAGAAAGCTGGCCGTGGTCGACCGATCGTCTCCGGCTGTCGTCACCGTGCTGGCGCTGAGCGCGCCCTGGTAGAACGACACGGTGCAGAGGCCCGACGGATCGAGATACGACCAGCTGCCGTTGCCGTCGTCGGGGCTCGACACCGTCCACTCCGAGTCGATGATGAACGGGTCGGAGAACTGGGCGAGCGAATCGGGGTCGAGGTCGTTGCCCGCTTCGAAGGTGAGGTCGCCGCCCAGCACGTCGGGCGACGTGGTCGAGACGTCGGGGTCGGAGGTGTACGGGTCGGAGGTGTAGCTGTAGTCGCCGGGGTCGTAGTCGTTCGCCACGGCGGCGAAGAACCCGATGCCGAGCACAGACATCACGACGAGCGCGATGATCGAGATGATGCTTCCGACGATGCCGATGTAGCCGATTACGAGGCCCGCGATGGCGAGTCCGCGGCCCTTTTCGCCTGTTCGCTTGATCTGCCCCAGCGCCATGTGACCGGTGATGACGGCGACCAGCGAGATGAAGAAGGCCGACACGAGGGAGACGATGGCGAGCACGTTGTAGCGCGGCTCCTGAACGGGCGAGTAGCCACCCCCCTGGTACCCGCCATAGGGCGGAGTCGGGTTCTGGTACGGCACGGGGGGCTGATTGGGCGGCGTCTGGCTCATGCCGTTCATCCTAAACGGTGGCGCACCGGCGCAGACAGATGCGCAATCGTGCGTGGCGTGCGGCTTTTGTGCTCGACGAGCGTCAGTCGCCGCAGCAAATCGATGCAGCGAACACGAAACCACAGCCGGATCGACCGTAGCCTCGAGAGACGGCACAGACCGTGTCGCGCACGCCCCGTCTTGGATCGGAGGTTCCCCCATGCCCAGCACTACGACCAGTCAGTACGTCGTTCCCGCGATCGGCGACGAACCCGAGGTCGTCGAAGACGCGTCGCTGGTCGAGACCTCTGCTGCCTGGACACGCCTCAAGGCCGCAGCCACCGAGCTGCAGGGGCTGCAGATCGCAGACGGATCGGTGCCCGAGGCGGCGGCGCACGGCCAGGCGGCCGAACTCGTCGCCGTGATCTCGGCATCCATCGCCGCACTCTCGCCCGCGTTTCCGCACGACGCCGAGTACCACGACGCCGTGCGCCGCGACTTCGCCCGCTGGGTGGCCGATGGCTTCGGAGTGCCCGACTTCCTCGACTCGCTCGTGGCCTTCCACCCCGAAGAGCACCGTGAGAACGGCCTCCGGCACCTCGTCGTCTTCGCCATGACCACGCAGAACGGCTCTGCCTCGCGGCTCGTCGAGGCGGTGCTGATCGAGGTGATCTGGCCCGAGTTCGTGGCCGAGCTCGAGACCGGCGACTACTCGAACGCACTGTTCGTGCCCATCCGCTTCGTCGACTTCACCCCCGGCTACGACACGAACTCGGCCGTGCTGTTTCCCGGGACGGTCGCCACCCGCAGTGTTCCGAGGTTCACCTGGGGCGCCATCTTCGCCGACCGCGAGGCCGCACGCTTTCGCACCGTGGTGCGCGCAGCGGCAGAAACCACAAGGCTCGACCTGCCGGAGGACGCGGCACGCCTGCTCACCGACCAGGCGCTCGCCGAGCGCACCTTCGTGATGTGGGACCTCATCCACGACCGCACCCACATGCGCGGCGACCTTCCATTCGACCCGTTCATGATCAAGCAGCGCATGCCCTACTTCCTCTACTCGCTCGAGGAGTTGCGCTGCGACCTCACCGCCTTTCGCGAGTCGGTGCGCATCCAGCACCGTATCGAGGCGTTGGCCGAGAATGAGCTGTCGGATGCCGATGCACACCTTCTCGAGCACGCCCGGCTCGTGCAGTACGCGGTGCTGTTCGACCGCATCTTCCGCTTCGCGCTCACCGGGTCGCGGGTGCGCAACTACGACGGGCTCGGCGGCCAGCTGCTGTTCGCGTGGCTGCACCAGCACCACGTGCTGCACTGGACCGATACGAAGCTCACCATCGACTGGACCGAGGTCGCCGACTGCGTGCTCGCCCTCGGACAGCGGATCGACGAGTTGTACTGGCGATCGATCGACCGCCCCAAGGTGGCGCACTGGCTTGCCGCCTACGAGCTGGTCACCGAGACGGTCACGCCGAACCCGGCATCCGTCTGGGCTCAGGGGCCGCAGGCCCTTCCCCTCGACGGCCCGCCCCGCGCACTGACCGACGCGATCCTCGACGACGAGTTTCCCCTCTCGATGTTCTACGAGGCGCTCTCGAAGAAGATCGGAGTGGTGATCCTGTCGACCGAGGGCATCACGGGCACCTCGCACAGCTAGCAGTACCCACCGCGGTACCTACAGAAGGGTCGGGCATGAGCGTCGTCGGGCGAGTCGTTGTCGTTGCGGGGGCGACGAGTTCTTCAGGGGTCGCCACCGCTCGGGCGCTGGTCGGCGCTGGGGCCCGGGTCGTCGCCGTGGGCTCGAACGTCGAGAGGCTCAGTGCATTCGAGCGCTCGGTTCAGGGAGCCGCGACACGGGTGTGCGACCTGTCGAAGCTGGCCGCGGTCACCGAACTCGCGGATGCGGCGGTGCAGCAGTACGGCTCGGTCGACGGGCTGATCCATCTCGTCGGCGGATGGCGCGGCGCTGCGGGCATCGCCGCCCAGAGCGACGACGACTGGGCCGCGATGGAGGCGGGATTCACTACTCTGCGCAATACCTCGCGCGCTTTCTTCGACGCCCTCGTGGCGAGTGAGGCGGGCCGTCTGGCCATCGTCTCGTCGAGCGTGGTAGAGCGGCCGACGGCTGGCGGCGCGAGCTACGGGGCCGCGAAGGCGGCCGCCGAGAGCTGGGTGCGTTCGGTGGCCGACGGTTTCGCCCGGGAGCAAGCTCGACACAAGACCGAGCCCTCCGCACAGCGCGCGGCCGCGGTTCGCTTCTCGATCATGGCATTCGTCGACGCCGACATGCGTCGCGACAATCCCGCCGAGGCCTTTGCCCGCTTCACCGACGTGGATGCGCTCGGCCAGGCTGTCGTGCGGCTCTGGCAGGGCGACGCGGCCGAACTCAACGACACGAGAATCTCGCTGATTCCGTGATATCTCGAGTCGCAACGCCCATTATCAATAAATCCTCACTATTTACAAGGTCTTGACTGACATTTGCTCATAAAAAAGTGAGATTCAATCTATTCTCAGCATGAGTCCGAATCCTTGGGGTGCGCCTCGCTCCCCCCATTCGGGGGATCCGTAGGCAGACGGATCCCGCCGGATAGTCCGACGGGTCACAACCGGAGGACACCCAGACCCGTGAAAATGAGAACAACTCGCATTACAGCCAGTCTCGCCCTGATCGCACTCGGCGGCACCGGCATCGCCCTCGCATCCGCCACCGCGGCCAGCGCCCACACCCCAGAAGTCGATTCGACCTGCACGACCTTGACCGTCGCGCTCGCGAACTACTCGACGAGCAACGACAACGCGAAACCGAATTCGATCACCGTGTCGATCGACGACGAGACCGTCGCCGACTCGGCTTTCGGGGCCGGCTTCACCGGCAGCTACGGCTTCGACGACAAGACCGTCGCGCACCACTACGAAGTGGTGATCGACTCGGTCGACAATGCCTACGACCGCACCTTCTCGGGCGACAGCGTTGTCTGCGCCTCTCTGGCGCCGCCCGTTGTACCGACCGATGCCAAGGCCGAACTCAGCACGACACCCGCTGCGTGCGGCAAGGCCGGAACCCTCGTGCTCGGCGACGTTCAGAACGCCGCATGGCAGACGCCGTCCGCGACGATCGGTCCGGCGGACTACTCCGTGACAGCGACGGCGAAAGAGGGGCACACGTTCCCCGACGGCACGAACACGCTGACACTGACCGGCACGCTCGGGG
>NZ_CAXVWM010000195.1:0-2993 GCF_964263775.1 Agreia sp.
GTCGAACAAAAAGTCCCACTCCCCGTAGAAGCCGGGAAATGGGACAGTGCCTCCGACCGGCGTCGATCCGGTGACCTTTCGATTTTCAGTCGAACGCTCTACCAACTGAGCTACAGAGGCGAGTGACCGAAGTCGCTCACAGACAAAAAGCCCTTCCGGTAATGGTCGGGCCTGTCGCCTTGGCGACCCTGACGGGACTTGAACCCGCGACCTCCGCCGTGACAGGGCGGCGCGCTAACCAACTGCGCTACAGGGCCATGCATGTGAAATTATCGTGCTCGTACTGCCGTGCTGCGTGCCGTTACCAATGTGACCCCAACGGGATTCGAACCCGTGCTGCCGCCGTGAAAGGGCGGTGTCCTAGGCCTCTAAACGATAGGGCCGTTGGTGACAACTCAACGAGTATGCCACACACCCATCGCTCTCGCCAATTCGGCCCGACACCGGCGCTCGGAGACGCGACTCGACGCGGAATGAACCGGGAATTCGGCCCCGCAGCAGTCATGATCTCAGGTAGACACGACACTCTGTTGCTAGAGTGGCGCCTGATGCCACTGTTACTCGAGTGACCAAAGTCGCTCATCACCACTGCCCGGGGGAATTGTGAACGCCACGACCAGTCGACGTCGACGCCGCGGCCCGTGGGGCGTTCGCCACCTCGTCGGCTCGATCACGGTCACGATGGCCCTTCTCATCACGGGCTCTGTGCTCGCCGCCCCGGCTTACGCCGACGAGTACCCCACGTGGGACGACGTGCAGGCAGCCCAGGCGAACGAGTCGAGCAAGCAGAGCGAGATCCAGAGCATCCAAGACCTCATCGCGTCTCTGCGCGACGCGACGGCGGCCGCGCAGGCGCTCTCGATTCAGCGGGGAACCGAGTACCAGGAAGCCCAGACCAAGTACGACACAGCAGCCTTCACGGCCGACGAGCTCGACGCGCAGGCGGCCGCGGCCCAGGCGACGGCGGATGCCTCGATCAAGCAGGCGGGCCAGCTCGCCGCGTTGATGGCCAAGTCGGGCGGCAACGGCCTTTCGGTGAACCTCTTCACCAGCGAGTCGAGCGAGGCCGACGGCCTGCTCTACCAGCTGGGCGCGATGAGCCAGCTCACCGGCTCGGCATCGAAGCTCTACGCGACGGCGGAACAAGACAAGAACACCGCGCAGTCACTCACCGACCAGGCCATCGTCGCCCGCGACGCGCTGCAGTCCCTCGCCGAAGCGGCCGAGACCGCGCGCGACGAGGCGATCGCCGCCCAGCAGGCTCTCGAGGAATCTCTCGCTGCGCAGCAGACGCACGAGGTCGAACTCGAGACACAGCTCGCCGTTCTCTCACAGAACCGCCAGGCCACCGAGGCCGATTACAACGCGGGCGTCGAGGCGCGACGAATCGCCGAGGAGAAGCGCAAAGAAGCTGAGCGTGCGGCGGCTGCAGAAGCGGCGGCCGCGGCAGCGGCATCCGGCGGTGGCGGTGGCGGCAGCTCCGGCCCGACCGCCAGCGGATGGGCCAGCCCGTTTCCCGGCGCATACTCCACCGACGAATACGGAATGCGCACGAACCCCGTGACAGGCTCGTACACCTTGCACTCGGGCATTGACCTCAACTACAACAGCGGCACCTGCGGGGCGCCCGTCTACGCGGCCGCGGCCGGGCAGGTCAGCTTCGCGGGCTACAACGGCGGCTACGGAAACTTCGTCGAGATCAACCATGGCGGCGGTGTTAGCACCGGGTATGGGCACAACTCCAGCCTCAACGTCTATTCGGGCGAGTTCGTCGCGGCCGGCGACATCATCGCCTACGCCGGAACGACGGGCAACTCGACCGGGTGCCACGTGCACTTCGAGGTGCGCGTCGGGGGCGGTGCCATCGACCCGCGGCCCTTCATGGCAGACCGCGGCGTCTACTTCGGCTGACCGCCCGCACGAGAGAGGCCCCTCGACACGCTCGGGGAACGGGCTTCGTTCCCGGGGAACGGGCTTCGTTCCTGACCTCGTCGAAGGGCCCGGAGGTTCTTGCGCCTAGTGGCCCTCGGCCTTGAGCTTCTCGATGCCGTCGAGCACGATCTGCTCGGCCGCGGCGGCGTTCTGCCATCCCTCGGTCTTGACCCACTTGCCGGGCTCGAGGTCCTTGTAGTGCTCGAAGAAGTGCTCGATCTCTCTGCGGGTCGACTCGGGGATGTCGTCGATGTCTTGAATATGCGCCCAGCGGGGGTCTTTGGCCGGAACGGCGATGACCTTGGCGTCGGAGCCGCCGTCGTCGGTCATGTTGAACACGGCCACCGGGCGAACCGAGACGCCGACGCCCGGGAACAGCGGGTACTCGAGCAGCACCAGCACGTCGACCGGATCGCCGTCGAGCCCGAGGGTGTTCTCGAAGAATCCGTAGTCGGTGGGGTAGACGAACGAGGTGAACAGCACACGGTCGAGGAACACGCGCCCGGTCTCGTGGTCTACTTCGTACTTGTTGTGGCTTCCCTTGGGAATCTCGATGATCGCGTCGTAAGCAGCCATGCCGGCGGTTCTCCTTCGTGGGTCGTGAACTGCAATAACGTTACTGGATGCCCCCCGAGACTCACTCCGAACGTCGCCCCCGACTGACGCCGGCGATCGCCGACGTGCGCCGCGCCGTGCGCGAGTCGCTCGGGGCGTTGCGGCCATCCGATGACGCGCCGCTGGTGCTCGTGGCGCTCAGCGGCGGACCCGATTCGCTGGCCCTCGCCGCCGCGACGGCATTCGAGGCGCCCCGAGCGGGGCTGCGGGCCGGGGCCGTGATCGTCGACCACGGCCTGCAGGGCGATTCGGCGCGGGTCGCCGCGAGGGCCGCCGAGCAGGCGCGGGCGCTGGGCCTCGATCCGGTGCTCGTGCGGCTCGTCGACGTGGATGCCGGGCCGGGCGCGGGCGGGCTCGAGGCCGCGGCCCGCGACGCCCGGTACACGGCCTTGGATGCTGCGCGACACGACACCGCGTCGGTCGCGGTTCTGCTCGGCCACACCCTC